>JAHBWE010000027.1 GCA_019637155.1 Labilithrix sp.
CACCGGGGCCGGGGGAACGACTCCGCCCGGCGGCGGCGCGATCCCGCCCGTCGGGGGGAGCACCGGCGCGGAGGGCTGCGGCGCGGTCGCGTTCTGGAACGCGTCCCGCGCGGCGGTGAACGGACCCGCGACCGATCCCGCGCTCGAGCCCACCGGCGCGGTGCTCTTCGCGACCGGCTGCGGGTTCGTCGTCGAGATGATCGCGATGACGATGCCCGCGACGAGGAGCGCGACGGAGCACGACAGCGCGGCGACGACCCACATCGGCGGGCGGCGCTTGAAGCGCTGCGCCGTCATCGTGCGGTTGTCGTTGTGCTGGATGCGCTGCACCGTCGGCGCCATGCGCGGGCCCATCATACCGACCTGCGTGATGGGGACGAAGTCGCCTTGCGGACCGGTCGGCGCCTGCTGCTGCCGATAGATCGGCATCGCGTGCGTGTTGTAGTCGGCCTGCTGCTGCTGGTCGTACCCCGCCGGCGTCGTCATCCCGAGCGGGTTCGGGTTCGAGCCCGGGATCTGGTCGTACCCGCCGCTGTGCATCTCGCCGGGATACGACGGCGAGTGCGAGAACGACGGCTGCGAAGGCGAGGCGTGCGCGATCGGCCCCGTCATCGCCGCGATGCGCTGGGCGTTCGGGCGCGGCGGCGTGGGCACCGGCCCCGGCGGCATCGGCGCGTTCGGGTTGCGCCCCGCCGCCGGCGTCGGCGGCGGGTAGCCGGGACCGGCGTGGTTGGGCTCGCGCGAGTTGCCGACGATGGTCTGGTCCTGGTCCTCTTCGGCGAGCTCCTCGGCGTCGAGCACCTCGGCCGACGCGGCGCTGCGCGCAGGCGGCCGCCCTTGCTTCGGGCGATCGGCCTCCGAGATGTGCATCAACGTCGGCGGCTCGCTGAGCCCGCCGCGGTACTGATCGCTCAGCGCGGAGCCCTGGATCGTGGGGCCGTCGCCGTCGGCCGGATGCGCGTCGTCGTCGAGGAGGCCCGCGCTGATCGGCGCGCCCGCGGCGGGGCGCGGCGCCGGCGGCGGGCGGCCGAACTTCGGCGGACCCGACGGCCCGCGCGGGGTGGTGAGCGAGTTCGCGGTCTCTTTGCCGTCGGCGGGGAGGATCTGCGGGCCCGGCGGAGGCATCTGTCCCCATCCGCCCGGCGGGGGCGCGCCTGCGGCGGGGGCCGGCGGCATGCCGGCGGCCGGTCTCGGCGGGCCGCCGGCGGCCGGCTTCGGCGGACCCGCGGGGCGCTCCTCCGAGTTCGTGTACTCGCCCGTCCCGAGCTTCGGCTTCGAGAGGAGCTGGTCGACGTTGATCGTCTGCGTGACCTCGGCCGCCCAGCGGAGGTGCGCCTCGCGCTTCTGGATGCGGTCCTGGAAGATCTGTTGCGTGTATGCTGCAACTTCATCGGACGCGATGAAGAGGCCGCGCCGCATGAGGAGCGACTGCAGCGCGCGCGAGAGCTCGCGCGCGGTCTTGAAGCGCTCGCCGCGGTTCTTCGCGAGCGCCTTCATCACGATCTTCTCGAGGTCGACGGGGTAGCCGCGGATGAGCGTCGACGGGCGCGGGACGTTGCACTCCTGCACCTTCGCGAGCGTGTCGAGATCGCTCTCCATGCGGAAGAGCCGCTGCCCGGTCGTGAGCTCCCACAAGACGACGCCGAGCGCGAAGATGTCGGTGCGGCGATCGATGGTCTCGCCGTGGACCTGCTCCGGGCTCATGTACGCGAGCTTGCCCTTGAGCGTGCCCGCGCGCGTGTGGCTCATGCGTGAGCTGAACTTCGCGATGCCGAAGTCGACGACCTTGGTGACGCCGTCGTACGTGACGAAGAGGTTGTGCGGGGTGACGTCGCGGTGGACGAGGCCGAGCTTCTCACCGTTCTTGCCGAGCAGCTCGTGCGCGGCGTGGAGGCCCTCCGCCGCATCGGCGATGACGCGGCACGCGATCTCCGGCGGCATCGCGGTGCCGAGCTCCTCGGTCCGCCGCATCACCTCGCGGAGCGGCTCGCCATGGAGGTACTCCATCGCGATCCAGTACGTGTCCTCGTGCTTGCCGAGGTCGAACACCGTCGCGACGTTCGGGTGCGAGATGCGCGCGGCGACGCGCGCTTCGTCGAGGAACATCTGGACGAAGGAGTCGTCCTCGACGAGGTGGGTGTGGATCTTCTTGATCGCGACCCACTTCTGGAAGCCGCCGGGGCCGTCCATGCGTGCAAGGTGCACGCTCGCCATACCGCCGATGCCGATCTCGTCGACGACGCGGTAGCGCCCGAGGAAATAGGTGCCGCCGCTCTTGATGTCGGACATCGACGGGTTGCCCGGCCCGAGGGGCTGCGACGCGATCTCCGGCGGCGGTCTATGCGCGCGATCCTGCGGCAATTCGAGGGCTCCTCAGGTGGGATTGGACGGACGGGACGGAGGAAAAGTGTAAGCGGTCAGCGATCGTTCGTGCGCGGAGAGTCGATGTCGAGGTTTGCGGGCGGGCGCGTCCCGAAGAAGACCGCGCTCCCGACGCCGGCGAGGACGACCCCGCCGATGACGTAGGGCCACGGCGAGGACCAGAAGCCGCCGCCGCGACGGAGGTTCTGGTCGCCGCGCGGCGCCTGCGGGCCCTGCGCGGTGAAGCCCGAGCCCGTGCTCGCGGCCGGGCCGGTGGTGGACGAAGACGACGAAGAAGGACCGGTCGCGGGGCCGCCGCCCGTGCCGTACTCGGGAGGGACGCGGACGCGCTCTTCGACTGACGCGATCCGGTTCTGGTGGTTGTCGAGCGCGTCGACGCGCACGACGATGCTCGCGCCCGGCAGCGTGACCTCGGGCCCGATCTCGAACTCCACGCTCTCGTCGGGCTTCGCGTCGAGCGAGATCTCCTTGCCGGTCGTCCCGTCCTTCGCGACGACGCCGATCTTCGCGACGATCGGCAGGTGTCCTTTGTCGAGCGTGGCCGTGACCTTGAACGGCTTTCCGGATGCGGTCTCCTTCACCGTCTTGATGCCGAGCTGGATGCTTCCGATCTTCGCGGTGTCCCGCTTCGCCTTCTCGGCGTAGGGCGCGGAGCGGCTCCGTCCTTCGGGCGGCAGCGTGAACGTCGCGTCGATGATCGACGCCGCCTTGAACGCCGCGATCGCCTGGTCCTTCTTGCCGAGCGCCGCGCGGATCGCGCCGAGCCGCACGTATCCCTCGAGCACCTCGGGCGGTGCGAGCCCACCTTTCTCGAGCGCCTCGCGATAGAGCGGCTCCGCCGTCTCGAGCGAGCCGCGGTCCCACGCGGCCCGCGCCGCGCGCAGCGCAGGCCCACCCGCCGCGTTGTCCTCCGCGAACGCAGAGCTCGCCAGCGCCATGCAGAGCATGAACGACACGACGAACCGGGCGAGCGACGAAACGCGCAATATCTAGAAACGCTATCGCGCCGTAGCAAGACCGCGCAAGGAGCGGGGTTAGTACTCAACTCAACTCAACGTCGGGGCTTCGCCCCGACACCCCACCCCAGACACGGCCCTCGCGCTGCGCGCTCGGGGCGCTTCGCGCCCGCTTGCGCGGCCGCTTCTGGGGCCCCGTTGGGGGCTCACATCGGGTGTTGCCCGACACGCACCCCCGACACTCACCCCCACAGGCCACAAGGACATGCCGCCTCCGGGTGGCCCCCGGGTGGCCCCCGGGGCCCCGCGACCGCGGCCGCTTAAGCGGTTGCGAAGCAACCCGAGCGCGCAGCGCGAGGGCCGTGGTCGCGGGGTGGGGGTGTCGGGGGCGAAGCCCCCGACGTTGAGTGCCTTACTTACAGATCACCCTATACCTCGCACGTCACCGGAATACCCCGCACGTCACCGGAATACCCTCGCACGTCACCGGAATACCCCGCACGTCACCGGAATACCCCGCACGTCACCGGAATACCCGCACGTCACGGAAAATACCCCGCACGTCACGGAAATACCCCGCACGTCACGGAAATACCCCGCACGTCACGGGATACCGCACGCACCCGCACGTCACGGAACACCCCGCACCCGCACGTCACGGGAACGGCTGCGCTGGGCGGCCGCGTTCGAAGTAGAACGAGAACACGCCGCGGAGGTGGCCGCGGCAGGGTGGGGGAGGGCCTTCGCCGCCTGGTTGCGCGTCGCGGGGGTCGGCGAGGTAGATGTCGAAGCAGCCGGCGTTCAGGCGCTCGGCGGCGACCTCCTCCTCGAGGCGGCCGTTCGCGAGGCTCGTGAAGGCGATGAAGCTGCGGCCGCTGCCGAGGCCGCCGGGCGCCATCTTGTCCGGGGCGCAGCCCTGGGCCGGGTCGGCGCCCATCATCTCCTTCACCGTGCAGGTCCCGTCGCTCGGGAGCGTCACCTCGTCCACCGCGTTGAGCGTGACGGTCTGCGTCTTGCAGCTTCGCTGCAAATAAAGTGAAAACGCGACAATCGCGGGATCCGGGTCAGGCGTGACAGGCGTCCCCGCGGGCGTGACCTCGGCGGGGATGTCGACGCGGAGGGTCTCGCCATAGCGGCCCTCGAAGCCGCGGCCGTCGGGCCTGATCTTCTTGATGTCGTTCACCTGGATCGAGATGCCGTCGGAGAAGTTCTGGAAGTCCGAGCCGCGCTGGATGCGGAGCGTGAGGCTCGTCTCGCGGTACGGCACCGCGGCGAAGAAGTCCGGCTCGAGGTCGAACGAGCCGTTCCAGCACTCGGGGATGTTGAGCGTGCCCTGGATGCTGCCGGCGCCGTCGCCTTGCGAGCACGCGGGCGCGCTCGCGGCGAGCGCGGCGAGGACGACGGCGGCGCTGGCGAATCGCCGGAGCACGAGCCCACGCTAGCAGATGCGCGCGCCGCCGAGGACGCGGTCGCCGTCGTAGAAGACGGCCACCTGGCCGCGCGACACCGCGCGCACCGGCTCGTGGAACGCGATCGCGTCGGCGGAGACGTGGCCGGACGCCCCTTCGTGCCGGTAGCGCACGCGGATCCGCGCCTCGCGCGGCAGCTCCACCCCCGGCGCGACGACGACGTCCTCGATCCGAGCGCTCGTCGCGGCGAGGTCGTCTTCGTCGCCGAGGTGCACCGTCGCGGTCGCAGGATCGATCGCGGTCACGAACGCCGGCCTGCCCAGCGCGACGCCGAGCCCCTTCCGCTGCCCGACCGTGAAGCGGTGCACGCCGTCGTGCATCCCGACGCGCCGGCCGTCGCGATCGACGATCGGCCCCGGCCGGAGCCGCGGCTTCGCCCGCTCTTCCACGAAGGTGGCGTACGCGCCCGCGCCCGCGCCGACGAAGCAGAGCTCCTGGCTCTCGCCCTTCGTCGCGCCCGGGACCTTGCGCGCGAGCGCCTCCGCCCGCACCTCCGCCTTCGTGCTCTCGCCGAGCGGGAACACGAGCCGCTCGAGGTGAGGGAGCGTCGTCGCGTAGAGAAAGTAGCTCTGGTCCTTCGTGCCGTCGTGTCCCTCGCGGATGAAGGGCACGCCGTCGTCGGTGCGCCCCATCCGCGCGTAGTGGCCGGTCGCGACGCGCGCGGCGCCGAGCCGATCCGCGAGCGCGACGAGCTCCGCGATCTTCACCCCGCGGTTGCACGCGGCGCACGGGCTCGGCGTCTCGCCCGCGACGTACGCATCGACGAACGGCTCCACCACCGTGCGCGCGAAGAGCTCGCGGCGATCGAAGGTGTAGTGCGGGATGCCGAGCGCGTCGGCGGTGCGCCGCGCGTCGTACTGGTCCTCCGGCGCGCAGCAGCGCCCGTGCGATCCCGCGCCCGTCTCGGGGTAGTCCCAGAGGTGGAGCGTGACTCCGACGACCTCGTGCCCCGCGTCGACGAGGCGCGCGGCGGCGACGGCGGAGTCGACTCCGCCGCTCATCGCCACGATCACGCGCTCCTTCGCCGCCATGGCGCGAGAACCTAATGGCGCGCGGCGCAAGAAGGAAGCGCTACTGCCCCTGCAGCACCGTCTTCACGCCGTTCGTGGCGCGGTCGACGAGCTTCGCCGAGAGGTCGACCGCCTCGCTGTAGCGGTAGACGCCGGCCTGGAGCGCGAGGAGCTCGACGTTGCCGAGCTCCTTGCCGCTCCCGACCGCCTTCTCGACGAGCTTCTCGCCGCGATCGCACTCGCGGCCGAGGCCGGCGAGGACCCGCGCGAACGGGGACGGCTCCGCCGGCGGCGCGGCGCGCTCCGCGTGCTCGGGTCGCTTGCCGTGGCCGTGGTGCGCGAGCTCGACGTCGAAGCCACCGTCCCGCAGCGCGCTCGCTCCGATGATCCGCATGGAGAGGGGGGTCGGCCTCGGCCCGCCCGCGGTTGCGCGCTTTTTCGCTACTCGATGCGGGCGCGCTTCATCGCCCGGGCCAGCCCCTCGATCGCGCGGGCGTGGAGGCGGCAGCCCCACGACTTCGACAGGCCGATCTCGCGCGCGGCCTCGTCGATCGTGATCTCGTCGAAGTAGATCCGCTTGAGGAGGGTCCGCTCCTGATCGGGCCGCTCCTCCATCGCCGCCTTCAGCTTCTCGATCATCTCGGCGTACGAGACGTTCGACTCGGGGCTGTGGTCCGCGTCCTTCGCGTGCTCGAGCGCCTCGCTGCGGCGCATCGCGAGGAAGCCGACCGCGGCCGCCATCGCGGCGGTGGCGAGCTGATCGCCGAGCGCCTTGTCCGCCGCTTCGGGCGAGCGCGGCGGCGCGGCCGCTTGCTCCTCGAGCGCCGCCTCGTGCACGCGGTCGGCGGCCTGGACGGCGCGGAGCTTGCGATAGACGCGCTTCGGCAGGCTCCCGGTCTGGCGCATCGCGTCCACCATCCCGCCGCGGATGCGGAGGGCGGCCCACTTCCTGAAGGGAATGCCGCGATCGGGATCGAACGAGCGCGCCGCGTGGAGGAGCGTCTCGCGGCCTTGCGAGACGAGGTCCTCGTACTGCATTTGCCCTCCGAACTGGCGGCGCATCCCACGCGCGATCGCGTCGACGACCGGCATGCCCTCCTCGATGCGCGCGATGACGTCGGGCGTGTCCATCTCGAACCCTGAGGTTATCCACAATCCCGGAAGACGACCGTGAGAGTCAAGGCACGTCGAGTCTTCCCATCGCTCGCGTGAATGGTATGGGTGCTCCTCCTCGTCGATGAGCGATCATCAGAAGCCGAGCGACCGAGACGTGACGTCGGTGCGGATCGCCGCGAGCGAGCGCGCGAGCTCCATCGATCCGCGCGCGCATCAGGCGTGGCGGACGTGGCTCGCCGCGCTGGCGAAGGACGCCGACGCCGTGACCGCGGCCGCGCTCGCGTACGAGTCGCTCGACGCCGACGGCCGGAGCGCGTGGCTCGACGCGCTCGATCACGACGCGCCCGACGTCGAGGTGCCGAAGATCGCGCTCTACGCGCCCCTGCTCGGGGTGGAGGAGGACGACGAGCGCCGCGCCCGCATCGTGCTCAACGTCGTCGGCGCGGCGCGGAAGAGCACGCCGCCGCGCGCGTGGGTGGGGCGGCGCGGCGAGGACCGCGTCTGCCTCGTCGTGACGCCGCTCTACCTCGATTTCGTCGAAATCCTCTGCTGCCGCTACGACCCCGACGTCGGCGTCCGCGACGCGTGGCACAAGTGGCTCGCGCACACGTCCGACGTCGCGAAGCACGGCGCCGAGGTCGGCGCACAAGAGGAGGCGCTGCTCCCCGAGGTCGTCGAGGAGCTCGCGCACGCGGTGGTGGCCGATCGCCGCGCGGGCCGGAACGCGCCGCCCTCCCTCGTCCGCTACATGGACCTCTTCGCGCCCGATCTCGCGCACCCCGCCCGCTCCGAAGACGAGTAAGATCCGTCCGCGGTGATGGACCGGCCCGACCTCGACAAACGTTGCGGGAGCTGCGCCCGCTTCGTTCGCGTCATCGAGACGATCGACGAGAACGGCGAGGTGAAGCGCAAGGGCGAGTGCCTGCTGATGGTGTGGCCGCCGCCGCTCTACGAGACGAACACGTGCTCGCAGTACGTGAAGAAGGGGACCTTCACCGGCAAGCCGGTCCCCAAGCCGCGCGCGATCCGCAGCGGGTCGCCGCGGCCCGCCGCGCGGCCGGGCGAGCCGCGGGCGCCCACCCAGTTCACCCTTCCGGAGGAGCTACTCGACATGAACGCTGACGAGTTCCGTGAGATCTTGCGTGAGGTCATCCGAGACGAGCTCGGCGTCGGCGATCCGCAGCTCGGCGCCCGATGGGAGGGCGGCGAGGTCATCCTGAAGCCGGGCAAAGAAGGCACCCAGGAGAAGCGGATCCCGATCGAGTCGCTCTTCACGAAGATCGTGATGATCCGCGACAAGCTCCGCGTCCTCGAGCAGAAGATCAACGCGCACGGGAAGCTCTCGCCGGAGGAGAAGGTTCAGATGCAGGGCTACGTGACGGGGTGTTACGGCTCGCTCACGACCTTCAACCTCCTCTTCGCGAACAAGGGCGACAACTTCGTGGGCCAGAAAGGCGACGACTGACCTTGCGGCGGTCCGCGCTCGTCCTCGCGCTCTTTGCCGTGGCCTGCGGCCCGAAAGAAGGGGAGGGGCCGCCGGTCGGCGTGTCCACGAAATCGGGATCGTCCGAGATCGAACGGGTCGAGAAGGCGGCCGTCTTCGCGTTCGACCCGCTCGACGACGAGCGGCCGGTGAGCTCCGAGGCCTTCCGCGGAAAGCCGGCCGTGATCTGCTTCGTCACGACCGGCGACCTCAACAGCCAGGCCCAGGCGAGCTACCTCGTCCACATGGCCAAGAACGACGGCGACCGCGTGTCGTACGCGATGGTGGCGCTCCATCCACGGAAGGAGATCGTGCTGGTCGAGACCTACCGGCAGACGCTCGGGGTCGAGTTCCCGGTCGCGCTCGCCGACGCGGCGGCGACCTCGAGCGCGGGACCCTTCGGCGAGATCCCGGCCGTCCCGACGACGGTCATCCTCGATCGGCAGGGCCGGATGGTGTGGAAGCACACCGGCCTCGCGAAGCACGAGGAGATCCGCGGTCACATGCACGGGCTTTGAGGCATTGCCGCCTCGAGGCCTATCATGACGACGATGTTGCGCTCCGCCGTCATCGCCGCCGCGCTCGCGATGGTCGGGTGCCACGGCGCGTCCGCGAAGTCGCCCGCGGCGGCGAGCGCGGGCAGCACGCCCGCGGCGACGTGCGATCGGCTCGCGGGGGACCTCGTCGCGTTCGGCGAGGTCCTCGAGACCGCGTCCGCGAACGCGAAGCTCCGCGTCGTCACCTACGCCGGGCTCCTCGAGCTGCTCCTCTCCTTCGAGTCCGCGAGCAAGGAGCTCGACGTCGAGCTCGCGTCGCTCGGCGAGACGGCGGGGATGGAGAAGACGCGCGCGTCGCTCGCGCGATCGATCCAGTTCGCGCGGTCGGAGCGGGAGGCGCTCGAGAAGCACGCGAAGGAGATCGCGCCGCTCGCGCGCGAGACGCAGCAAGCCTGGGTCGCGCTGCGCGCGGCGTGCGAGGGACCGCGGCGCGCGCCCGAGTGCAGCGGCGTGCGCGACGCGATCGGCAAGTACGACGGCGCGGACACGAGCGAGGCGCACGAGAAGGCGGTGGCCGCGCTCGGCGCGCTGAAGATCACGACGCCGGCGCTCGTGAAGGCGCGCGACCGCGCGACGAAGGCGAGCAAGGCGGCCTCCGTCGCGATCGCGGCGCGGCGCGAGACGACCAACGCGATGCCGCAGCGCTGGGCCGAGGTGCAGAAGGACCTCGCCTCGTCGGTCGACGGGCTCGTCGCGTCGTGCAAGGGTGAGCCGCATCCGTCGTCGCAGCTCGTCGCGGCGGCGAAGCCGGATCCGCGGAAGCTCACCGTGCTCGTGCACGTGCGCCCGCCGGCGGGGGTCGAGCGGCAGCTCCTCGCGCTCTCGGCGTCGGCGCGCGATCCCGGCGAGAAGGCCTTCTACCGCGCGCGGGCGGAGGGCGCGTTCGGGAGCGGCTTCTTCCTCGTCCAGAAGGGCGCGAAGAACAAGCCCGAGGTCCTCGTCGTCACGAACCGTCACGTCGTCGAGCTCGGCGACGTCGCGGCGCTCGAGCTCGCGGACGGCACGTCGCTCGGCCAGGCCGAGATCGTCTACGCGAACCCGGCCCACGACCTCGCGGTGCTGCGGCCGACCGGCAAGCTCACGGTGAAGGAGGGCTTCGCGTTCGCGGATCAGCCGGTGAAGGACCAGCAGACCGTCATCGCGACCGGCTTCCCCGGGATGATCGGGCGGCCCTCGTACCAGACGACGAAGGGCTACGTGTCGAACGAGAGCTTCCGCCTCGACGAAGGGATGCGCCCGCTCACGTACGTGCAGCACACCGCGCCGATCGATCCCGGCTCGAGCGGCGGCCCGCTCACGGACGAGGCGGGCCACATCGTCGGCGTGAACACGCTCAAGGTGAGCGGGCGCGAGAACGTCGGCCTCGCGGTGCCGTCGAAGTACGTGCTCTCCACGTTGCAGGTCGCGAGCTCGATCGAGGCGCACCACGCGAAGGGCGCGCGCCTCGCGTGCCTCGGCTTCGTCGCGGAGCTCGGCGCCGCGGAGCCGCGCATGCTCGTGCTCGAGCAGATGATCTCGAACCACCTCGTCGCGGGGGACGGCCTCGAGGCGGCGGCGGCGCTCAGCAGCGAGCCCGGCTTCGAGGAGCTCTGGAACGACGACAGCGTCCGCGCGATGCGCATCGCGACGCTGGTGAAGCTGCGCACGCTCATCATGGGCGGCGGCGGACCGTCGGTGCTCGAGACGTGCGACGACGCCGACACGAAGGCGGACACCGCGAAGTACCGCATCCGGATGGGGAACTTCGAGACGCGCGAGCTCCTCTTGCGGTGGGAGCACGGCCGCTGGAAGATCGACGGCCTCGACGCGAAGGGCGCCGCCGCCGCGCGACCGGGCAGCAAGAAGCTCCCCGCCGCAGGGCCGGGCGGATCGCGTAAGGTGGCGCCTCCCAAGAAGCGCCCATGACCCCCGACGACGCTCCCGCCTCCCCGCCGCGCGACGAAGACCCCGCCGCGGCGCCGAAGGCGGAGGCGGAGCCGAAGGTGGTCCCCGTGCTCGGGCCGCGGCCGCGCGTGGCGGCGATCGACGTGCTGCGCGGGCTCGTGATGGTGATCATGTCGATCGACCACGCGTCCGAGATGTTCAACTCCGGGCGGCTCTTCACCGATTCCATCCGCTGGTACGAGCCGGGTCAGGAGCTGCCCGCCGCGCAGTTCTTCACGCGCTGGATCACCCATCTCTGCGCCCCCACGTTCGTCGCGCTCGCGGGGACGTCGCTCGCGATCTCGACCGAGTCGCGGCGCCTGCGCGGCAAGAGCGAGAAGGCGATCGATCTCCACATCCTCTCGCGCGGCTTCGCGATCCTCCTCTTCGAGGTCGTCTGGATGTCGCCGGTGATGCTCCGGCCGGGGCGCTTCCTCTTCCAGGTGCTCTACGCGATCGGCGGATCGCTCGTGTGCATGGTCGTGCTGCGGCGGCTCGGGGATCGGACGCTCCTCGTCGTCGGCCTCCTCCTCGCGTTCTGCAGCGAGATGATCGTCGGCTTCTTCGCCGGCGTCGGCGAGCTCGACTCGCTCGGGGTCGGGCTCTTCGCGGCGGGCGGGTTCTTCTTCGATCGCCGCCTCATCGTCGCGTACCCGATCGTCCCCTGGCTCTCGATGATGTGCATCGGCTGGGCGTTCGGGCGGCACATCGTCGTGTGGCGCGCCGCGGGCAAGGACGAGACGCGCCTCGCCACGCGCGCGCTCGCGATCGCCGGCGCGGTGAGCCTCGTGCTGTTCGCGCTCGTCCGCGGGAAGAACGCGTTCGGCAACATGCGCCTCCATCGCGAGGACGGCTCGCTCGTGCAGTGGCTGCACGTCAGCAAGTACCCGCCGAGCTTCACGTACGTGACGCTCGAGCTCGGCATCGCCGCGCTCCTGCTCGCCGCGTTCCTCTGGATCGGGCCGCGCCGCGTCCTCGAGCCGCTGCGGCTCCTCGGGCAGACCGCCCTCTTCTATTACCTGCTCCACATCCACGTGCTGAAGCTCGTCGCGGTGGTGACGGGGACGGAGGGCAAGCTCGGCATCGTCTCCGCCTACGTCGGCGGGCTCGCGATCGCGGCGGCGCTCTACCTTCCGTGCCGGTGGTACCGCGGCTACAAGTCGGCGCACGCCGACGGCTGGACGCGCTTCGTCTGATTCAGACGAGCTGCTTCACGAGGTCGGGCTTCACGACCTTGCCGAGCGCGTTGCGCGGGAGCGCGTCGAAGAAGAGGACCTGCTTCGGGACCTTGTACGGCGCGAGGTGCTCCTTGACGAACGCGCGCAGCGCCTCGGCCTCGCACGCGCGATGCGCCTGCACGCACGCGACGACGCGCTCGCCCCACGCCTCGTCCGGCACGCCGACGACCGCGACGTCGTCGACGTCGGGGTGGCGGCGCAGCACCTCCTCGATCTCGAGCGCGGACAGCTTGTAGCCGCCGCTCTTGAGGATGTCGACGCTGGTACGCCCCAGGATCTTGAACGGTCGTCCCTCGAGGCTCGGCTCACGCATCACCGTGTCGCCGGTGCGAAACCACGGCGTCCCGCCGTCGCTCGCGGCGACGAACGCGCGCGCGGTCTCGGCTTCCTTCTGGTGATACCCGACGAACACGGACGGCCCGCGGATCCAGAGCTCGCCGGTGTCGGCGTCCTCGCCTTCGTCGTCGACGATGCGCGTCTCGACCGTCGGCAGCGGTTGCCCGACGTGGCCGGCGTGGCGCGGTCCGTCGAGCGGGTTCGTGATGCCGACGCCGATCTCGGTCATGCCGAAGCGCTCGAGCGGGATCTTCCCGTTCACCGCGCGCCACCGCTCCGCGAGCGTGACCGGGAGCGCCGCGCTGCCGCTCGTCGCGAGCCGCAGCTGACGCGCGTTGGCCGACCAGCGCGCGCGCGTCGCGTCGTCGGCGGCGTCGAAGGCGGCGAAGAGACGGTGGTACATCGAGGGCACGCCCATGAAGACGGTGGCGCGCGCCATCTCGTTCCAGATCGCGACCGCGTCGAAGGAGCGAAGCATCCGCGCGGTAGCTCCGGCGCCGATCGCGGTGAGCAGCGCGATCGCGAGGCCGTGCATGTGATGGAGCGGCAGCGAGTGGAGGAGCACGTCGCTCTCGCGAAACCCCCACGCCGCGCCGACGAGCTCCTGCTGGATCGCGAGGTTCGCGTGCGTGAGCACGGCGCCCTTCGGCTTGCCGGTCGTGCCGCTCGTGTAGAGCTGCAGCGCGGGCGCGCCCGCGGCGATCGGCGGCAGCGGCGCGGGCTCGTACGCGGCGAGCGCGCTCACGTCGCGGACGTCGAGCGGCGGCGCGAGCTTCGCGAGCGAGGCGGACGCGACGACGGTGCCGACGCCGGCGTCTTCGCAGTAGTAGCGGAGCTCGGCGGCGGGATGGATCGGGGTGAGGACGATGAGCGCGCGTCCGGCGAGGAGCGCGCCGTAGAAGGAGGCGAGGAAGTCGACGCCGGGCAGGGCGAGCACGGCGACGCGGTCTCCGCTCACGTCGCCGAGCGCCGCCGCCACGCCGCGCGCGCGCCGCACGAGCGAGGCGTACGAGTGCTCGCCGCTGTCGTCGATCACCGCCGTCCGCGCGTCCTCCCCGCGCGCGAGGAACCGCTCCAGAAGCAGACTCACGCGCGCTTCTTACACGACCACGCGCGCCGCGCGAAGTACGCTTCTCGTCGTGGGGTGGGGGAGATGAAAGGCAAACGAAAGAAGAAGCGTGGAGCGAGGGCTCCTTCGCGCCTCGCGCTGCTCGTGCCCGTCGTCGTCGTGGGGGCTGGGCTCGTCGTCCTTTGGTGCAACAGCCGCGGCGGCGGCGCGCCGAGCTCGACGGCGCTCGACGTGCCCAGCGCGGCGCCGAGCGTGTCGGCGGCGCCGGAGCCGAATCCGATCGACGTGGCGACGCCCGGCTTCGTGCAGATCGCGGCCGCGGGACGCCTCACCTGCGGCCGCACCGACGAGGGGACGGTGCTGTGCTGGGGCGACAGCGCCTTCACGACCAAGACGCGGTCGGCCGCTCGGCTCCCGGCGCCGCGGCGCGCGCAGCCGACGCTCGTCGCACGGCTCGAAGACGCGATCGACCTCGACGTCACGCCGAGCCACGGATGTGCGGTGACGAAGACGGGCGCGGTCCGATGCTGGGTCGACATCACCGCCGCGAGCCTCGATCTCGGAGGAGCTCCCGAGGAGGCGGTCGCGCTCACCGCCGACGCCACCGGCGTCTCCGACGCCGTGAGCGTGCGCGGCGGCGGCGGCTCGAGCGCCTCGTTCTGCGTCGTTCATCGCGACGGGACGGGGAGCTGCATGACGGCGAGCGCGCCGGACGTTCCGGCGTCGCCGGAGAAGGTGAGCGGCCTCTCCGCCCTCACGACGATCGAGCCCGGCGGCGTTCACAAGTGCGCGCTGACGAAGGACGGACGCGTCGTCTGCTGGGGCGGCAACATGAGCGGCCAGACCGGCATGCTGACGCGCAGCGATCCCGCCGGCGCGCCGCCGCTCCTCGAGGGCGCGACGTCCCTCTCGGCGGGGTCCGCGTTCTCGTGCGCGGTCAAGGACGGGCGGCCATATTGTTGGGGCTCCAACGGTTCGCGGCAGGTGAGCGGCGCGCTCGTCCCGTCGGTCGAGGCGCCCGTCGTCGCGCGCGACATCGCGGGCGTTCGTCGCGTCGAGGCCGGCGTTTACCACGCGTGCGCCGTGACCGACGCGGGGCGCGTTCGCTGCTGGGGTGACGATCGCTACCGGCAGTCGGCGAGCGAGCGCGACGTCCCCGGCATCGAAGACGCGATCGACGTCGCGGTCGGCGAATGGCATTCGTGCGCGCTGCTGAAGTCGACGAAGGTCCTCTGTTGGGGCGAGAACCTCCGCGGCCAGCTCGGCGACGGCACCGTCTCGAGCTTCACGCTCGCGCCCCGGCCCGTGATCGTCCCCGCGTCGAAGGACGAATGACCTCCGCGCTCGGCGTGAGGTGAAAAAGAGGAGCCTGGCTCATGCCCTGGTGGATGGAGACCAGGATGGGGTGGTCGGTTTTGCCTTTTGCTCGGTGCCGACTGCAACGAAGAGGTGACGCGCTACGGAGTGCAACGAACGAACCATCTCGGCTGGTGGTGGGCGAAAAACGAAAGACGAAAGGACACATGACGCAGGTACGGCCGATCCTTCGGCTAGCCGCCAGGCTCCCAAATTTGTGTCTCCTCAAACGGGTACGCTCCCGCAGACTCGCGAACCCTCGGGTCGTTCATCGGCGAGCAGCGGAGGATGCGCGCGTCTTCGCGCGCGTCCTACGGCTGCGAGCGGGGTGCAGGGGGCAGAGCCCCCTGCGTTTAAGCCACGAGCTCGGTCTTGTTCGCGCGGTTGATCGCTTGTTTCACGCGCTGGAGGAACTCCTGCACGCGGTCGATCTCGTTGTACATCTCGCGCGCGGGGAGGCCGTAGTCGGTGGTCTCGACGACGTCGAAGCCGACGAGCTCCATCTCCTCCGCCTTGAGGCCCTTCTCGCTGAAGGTCTCCTTCTTGCGCTCGACCTTGTTGACGGCGCGATGCTTCACGAAGTCGGGGCCCGTCTCGTAGACCGAGACGTTGTCCTGGCGGAGCGGGACCGCGCGTGCGGCCTGCTCCATCTTCGGGATGATGTCGCTCTTGAGGACGAGCAGCTCCGGCACCGTGTACGTGCGCGCGACGCCGTCGATGTCCTCGACCTCGGCGACGGCGCGCTGATTGGTGAGCGAGATGCGGAGCGCGAGCGCGCGGTCTTCGGCGACGATCTCCGCGAGCTTCGCGCGGCACTCGTCGACGGTGTAATGGCGCGTCGTCTTCTTCTCCGATCCCTCGAACGCGACGAAGGGCTCGCCTCCGTCGATCGCGAGGGTCCGGAACGAGCGCTTCACGCTTCCGGCGGCCTGGAGCCGGCCGACCCACGTCGCGAGGTCTGCGCCGAGCTTCTTGCGGCGATTGAAGGCATCGCCGAGGGTCATGGATGGAGCGGCGGGTGTGGGATCGACGGTATTCACGACGGGTGTCTCCACGCGCCGAGGGGCGCGGCCGCAGCGCTCGGGGGGTGACCTGCGCGGTGGCGCGGGCTCGAGCAGAGGTGCTCGCCGAACGAGGGCCGCGTGAACCTAAGCACCCGCTTCGGGCTCACAACCCCTGTGAATGCAGATTCGCAGGGGCTGCGGAGGGGCGGGGTTTTCCGCGAGCCCCGCGCGGCACGCGACCTGCAGGTGTAAACTGCAAAGCGAGCGAGCCATGGACACCCAGCCGAGAGTTCTTTTGTCAACGTCGGGGGCTTTGCCCCCGACACCCCCACCCCGCGACCACGGCCCTCGCGCGGAGCGCGAGGGTTGCTTCGCAACCGCTGCAGCGGCCGCGGTCGCGGGGCCCCCTCTCGACCTTCGCCTATCGGCACCGTTCCCGGCGGAGTCCCGTCGGGGGGCTGAGACGAGCGGGGTTGTGGCGGCTGCGGTCGCAGGGCCCGGCGGGCGGACTGCGACGAGCGGTGCTTCTGCGCGTGCTGCTGTGCTCTTCTTTGTTGCTGGAGCGGTTGCGCTTCTTGGGGCGTGCGCGATCGATCCTACGGATGGGATGGCGCGTTCGGGGCCGAGCGGTGGCATGGGGGTGGAGTGCAAGTGCCCGGGCACGACGGCGGACTGCAGTGGCGAGCAGGGGCAGTGCCAGAGCGGCCTCGATTGCCGCCGCACCGACAACAACCGCAACATTTGCACCATCGATTGCGGGAGCAACCCGCTCACCGGCGCGTGTCCCGCGAACTTCGTGTGCAAGGCGATCGGCGTCCCGGGCACGCGCCTCGCGTGCCACAAGAGCCCGTGAGCTCGTAGCAGGGTTGTCAGTGCAGCTCGCCGACGAGCCAGGCCTGCGCGGGGACGAGCACCTCTTCGGGTGACGCGCCGCCGGTGCGGATGTGTCCGCGCCGATCGATCGTGAAGCCGTGGTCGCCCACGATGAAGAGGAGCGTGCGTGGAGCGACGGTGGTGAGGTGGCGCGCGATCGCCTCCGCGACCGACTGCGCGATGCCGGGGAGCTCGTGCACGGCGTTCGCGCCGGCGGCTTCGAGAAGGGAGGGGACGAGGTCGAGCTTGTAGACCTCGCGCGAGCCGACGCGCAGGCGGCGCACGGCTTCGGCGGCGCGGCCGCGCAGCGACTCGGAGGCTTCTTCGCCGGCGGGAGCGCGGAGCGCGTCCATGCCGCGGGCGAGGGTCTCGAGCTGTCGCATCGTCGTGGTGGGGAGGGCGCTCCAGAGCATCGTCTCGGCGCCGAGCGAGGCGACGCCGGCGGTCTCGCGCGCGAGCGCGTCACGGACCATCGCGCCGACGTCCCAGCGGAGCGAGTCGACGAGGAGCACGTGGGCGGAGCGCGCGCCGACGAGGCGAGCCTGCTTGGAGGCGAGGTCGAAGGCGTCCATCACGAGGCGTGGTCGCCGGTTCGTGGCCCCGAACGTCGTGAACGCGTCGGTATACGACCGCTCGAACGAGCGTCGAAACTCGTCGAACGCCCGCAACGCACGCGGATCGTCGAGCCCCCCCGCGATCGCGTTCGCGAGCGGCACATAGCTCTCTGCAAAGAGCCGCTCGAACGCCGCGAGCGGCTGCGCCCCCCGCGCCGCGGCGAGCGCAAGCACCCAGCTCCGCCAAGCATCGTTCGCGACCGTAGCCTCCGGCACCCCCACCGTCGCACTCCGCGCAGCCTTCCTCCGCCCCCGCCCCTCGCCACCACGCATAGCTTCACCCTCACGCGCGGTCGCAGCCTCACGCGTCATCACCACATCCCGCGCCGCTTCGGTCTCGCGCGCGGTCTTAGCGTCACGCGTGGTCACCGCGTCCCGCGTCGCTTCGGTCTCGCGCGCGGTCGTAGCGTTGCGTGCCGGGTCGGTCTCACAAGCGGTTGCAGCCTCATGCGTCTGTTCGGCGTCGTCGCGAGTAGGCGCAGCATCGCGGGTCTGTTCCGCCTCATGCCGGACCTCGACGTCGCGCATCTGTTCGACATCGCGAGTGGTCGCGACCTCACGAGTGGTCGCAGTGGTCGCACCGTCGCGAGTGGTCGCGACCTCACGAGTGGTCGCAGTGGTCGCACCGTCGCGAGCCATCGCGGCCTCGTGAGCGGTCGCAGTGGTCGCAGCGTCGCGAGCCGCAGCGTTGCGAGCGGTTGCAGCATCGCGAGCGGTTGCAGCATCGCGAGTCTGTTCGGCGTCGCGCGTCTGTTCGGCCTTGCGAGTAGGCACATTGTCGCCCGTCTGTTTCGTCCCCTGCGAGACCTCGACGTCGCCCGTCTGCCCGGCGCCGCGTGTGGTCGCGGCGTCGCCCGTCAGTTCGGCGCCGCGCGTGGTCGTTGCGTCGCGTGTGGTCGCGGCGTCGAGCGGTGCTGCTGGGACGGCGAGGCTGGGGCGGCGTGTTCGCGGGCGGGGCATCGGGCCGCGCGATTCGACGATCGGCTCCGCGACGCATACGGAAGGTGCGAGCGCGAAAGGCTCCGCCGACCCGGCGGCCAGCTCCTCGCGCGGCCCGGCCTCGGCGGCGGAGGCCGCCATTGCGACGTCGAGGCGAACCTCGATCGACGCGAGCGCGGCCGTGATCTCGGTCGCGTGTTCGACGCGCGCCTCATGCGACGCGAGCCCGGTTGTGATCTCGGTCGCGGCTTCGACCCGCGTCTCGATCGACGCATCGGCGACCGAGGCCTCCGTCGCGGCTTCGATGCACGCGGTCGCTGCCGCGATCGCTGCTTCGCTGCGCGCTTCGAGCGGAATGGGCGCGTCTGCGCCCGTTGCCGCCGTCGCGGCTTCGATGCGCGTCTCCAGCGACGCGGGCGCTAGGTGTACCGTGAGCGGCTCCGGGTCGACGAGCGTGATGCGCTCTGGCTCCGGGATGGTGACGGGATCCGAGTCCGGCGCGGAGACGATCGCCTCCGCGACGTCGATCGAGATCGCGACGCTCTCGATCGCGGTCGCGTCGTCACCTGTGAGGAGCACGGGCGGCTCCTCCCGCGTCGCGATCGCTCCGAGGAGATCGTCGAGGCGGCGCGGCGCGGCGTATGCCGTGACGGCGATGTCCGCGTCGTCGATCATCAGGACGAGCGGGAGCGCGGTCGTCGACTCGGCGAGCCAGCGGAGGAGCGCGCTGTCGTCCGGACAGAGCGACGGCGCCGCGATCGCGCGGAGCGTCCCGAGGCCGATCGCGATGCCGCTCGCGCCGACCTCCTGCGCACGAAGGAGCTGATCGGCGAGGCGCGCCGTCGCCTCGTCCGGCATCGCCGTCCACGCCGCGAGGTAGGGCGAAGGCGCGCCGGCGCGCGCGAGCTCGCGCTCCACGAGCTCCTCGAGGAGCGAGCCGAGATGACCGCGGACGTGCGCCGTAGGAGGCGGCATCTGCACGAGCAACGCCCCCGCGCCGAGCAGCTCGATGCCTCGCTGCTCCTGTGCCTCCTCACTGAGGAACGAGACCTCACCCGAGAGCGGGAGGACACGCGGCGTCGTCGCAGGGATGCGAGCGTACTCGAGCGGCACTTGCAGCATGCCCGATGTGTCGCCAACTCCGAGCCCAATGGCCCACTTTCCAGCAAACCGGCCCCAGAAGCCGCGGTCACGAAGCGCGAGTGTTGGGTCGGCGGCCCCAGAAGCCGCGGTCACGAAGCGCGAGTGTTGGGTCGGGGGCCCCAGAAGCAGCCGCGGTCACGAACCGCGAGTGTTGGTTCGGGTTGTGCCGGGGCCCCAGAAGCGGCCGCGAAAGCGGTCGCGAAGCGACCCTCGCGCTCCGCGCGAGGGCCGTGTCTGGGGTGGGGTGTCGGGGCGAAGCCCCGACGTTGACCTGATTGACGCGTTGCGGTCCGGTTCCTACGCTTCGTTGGTTCCCTCTGCCGGTCTCGTGCTTGTGGTTTTCATGATCCCCTTATGTATGTGAACCAGGGAGGCAAACGATCGCTCGTTGTGCACGCCGGACCATCTCTCACGAGCTCTGGATAATTCGGAAGCCTGAAGCGCGATCCGCGTCGCCCACCTAGCCTACGGGCTAGGGGTTCATGACAATCCGCACACGGACCAAGCGGTACGGAATTTTTGGCGGGCCTCGCGCGGAAGCGAAGAGGCCCGCTGCCTATTTCAGGGCGCGCACGCCGGCGTGAGCGCGGCGATCCAATCGTTCAAGAGCTCGTGCCCCGCGCGGTCCACCGTGCGCGTCGCGAGCGGCGGCATCTGGTTCGTGTCCGGCGGATCGGTGCGGTTGCCGGAGAGGACGGAGACGAGGCTCCGCGCCGGCTCGCCCGAGCGCACGAGCTTGTAGACGTCGCCGCCGCTCTCCGTGCGGAACGCATCCTTACAGACCGTCGTCGCGTACACGTCGAGCTGCTCGATCGGGACGGGGCCGCCGTCGACCGGGAGCAGCTCCGTCGCCTTGATCATGAGGCGCGCCGTCGTCTGGAACGCCCCCGCGCCGGGGTTCGCGTTGTGGCACGCGCCGCAGTTCGCGTGGAGCCAGCCGAGCGCCGGCGCGGCCGTGTCGCCGCCGTTCGCGGGCGTCGCGGCGGGGAGGACGAGCTCGGTCTTCGGCGGATCGACGGTGAGCTTCTTGTCCGCGACGAGCTTCGCGAGCGTCACGCCCGTCGCGCCGGGGAGCCCGAGGCTCACCGCGTCGACGCCGAGGAGCTTGTCCTTTCGCCCCGTGTGGCAGTCGAGGCAAGCGCCCTGCGACGGGATCTCGTAGACGCCCGCGTCGACGCCCGCCCCCGCGTCGTCGGTGCGCGTGAACGTCTCGCCGGCCGGGATGCGCGTCGCCTCGGTCTCCGCGTCGTTCCAGCGATACGCGGTCTGCTGCCAGTCGTCGCGGACCTTGTAGAAGATGCGCGTCTCGATGCGCTTGCCGCCGAGCTTGAACTCCTTCCAGACCTTCGTGCCGTTCGGGAAGACCCACTCGTTCATGTCCGACGTGTCGATCTTCGCGTCCGCGGGGAGATGGAGGAAGCGCGCCTTCTCCGCGGCGTCGCTCCAGAACTCGAGCGCAGGTTTGTAGGCTTGCACGTCCGCCGCGAGCGTCTTCGCGCCGATGTCGGCGTAGAGGCCGCTGCACGAGAGCACCTTCGCGAGGCCGTCGGCGTCGATCTGCGCGGCGCACGGATCGGTCACGACGTCGCCGCCGGCGTCGGGGACGACGACCGGCGCGTCGGTGCCCGCGTCGTCGTCCGGCGCGGCCGGGATCGGATCGTCGTCGCTGCAACCGGCCGCCCAGAGCGCGGCGCCGATCGGAAGAAGAAGGAAGCCCCCACGCCAAAGCTGCATCGGCCGAGGATAGCGGAAGGCGTGGTAGTGTGCCGCCTTCGCATGAGCGACACCTCGGCCCCGCGCGTCGGCATCATCATGGGATCGCTCTCCGACTGGGAGACGATGCAGAACGCGTCCGCGACGCTCGAGGCGCTCGGCGTCGCGTGCGAGACGAAGGTCGTCTCCGCGCATCGCACGCCCGACCTCCTCTTCGACTACGCGGCGAAGGCGGAGTCGCGCGGCCTCGAGGTCATCATCGCGGGCGCGGGCGGCGCGGCGCACCTCCCCGGGATGTGCGCGGCGAAGACGCTGCTCCCCGTCCTCGGCGTGCCGGTGGAGTCGAAGGTGCTGCGCGGCGTCGACTCGCTCCTCTCGATCGTGCAGATGCCGGCCGGCGTTCCGGTCGCCACCTTCGCGATCGGCAAGGCGGGCGCGATCAACGCCGCCCTCTTCGCCGCGCAGATCCTCGCCCGGCGGGACCCCGCCGTCCGCGCCGCGCTCGCCCGCCATCGCGACGACCAGACCCGGAGCGTCCTCGATCGCCCCGACCCGCGCGGAACCTCGTCGTGACGGTCGGCGTCCTCGGCGGCGGGCAGCTCGGGCGCATGCTCGCGCTCGCGGGCTACAACCTGGGGCAGCGCTTCGTCTTCCTCGATCCGGGCGCGGAGTCGACCGCGGGCCACGTCGGCAGCCTGCGCGTCGGCGCGTACGACGACGAGGAGCGCCTCCAGGAGATCGCGCGCAAGAGCGACGTCGTCACGTACGAGTTCGAGAACGTCCCCGTCGGCTCCGCGCGCTTCTTGAACGAGCTCGTGCCGGTCTACCCGCCGCCGGCGGCGCTCGAGGTGAGCCAGGACCGGCTCGACGAGAAGCAGTTCTTCGAGCGGCTCGGCATCCCGACGCCCGCCTTCGCGCCGGTCTCGTCGCGCGCGGAGCTCGACGCCGCGGTCGCGCGCATCGGTCTGCCGGTCGTGATCAAGACGCGCCGCTTCGGCTACGACGGCAAAGGGCAGATCGTGCTGCGCACCGACGCCGACGTGACGCGCGCGTGGGAGGCGCTCGGCGCGGCGCAGCTCATCGTCGAGGGCCTCGTCCCGTTCGAGCGCGAGCTCTCGATCCTCTCCGTCCGCGGCAAGGACGGCGACACGCGCTTCTGGCCCCTCGTCGAGAACGAGCACCGGGACGGCGTGCTGCGCCTCTCGGTCCCGATGAGCGACGCATGGACGCCGGAGCTGCAAGCGCGCGCGGAGGCGCACGCCGCGCGTGTCCTCGCGGAGCTTCGCTACGTCGGCGTCCTCGCGATCGAGCTGTTCCTCGGGCGGGACGGGGCGCTCGTCGCCAACGAGCTGGCGCCGCGCGTGCACAACTCCGGTCACTGGACGATCGAGGGCTCGGAGACGAGCCAGTTCGAGAACCACGTCCGCGCGATCCTCGGGCTGCCGCTCGGCTCGACGCGCATGGTCGGCCACGCCGCGATGATCAACGCGATCGGCCGCCTCCCGCCGCGCGAGCGGATCCTCGCGATCGAGGGCGCGCACCTCCATGCCTACGGCAAGGACGCGTCGCCGGGCCGCAAGCTCGGTCACGTGACGATCCGCGCGGACTCGCGCGCGGAGCGCGACGCGAAGGTCGCCGCCCTCCGACCGATCGTCGACCCGACACCGCCGCTCGAAGGGTGAGCTACAGCGCGCCGGCGCTCCGCATCGCGACGCGCGCGGCGCGGGGGATCTCGGGCAGCCGCTCGATGACCGTGCCGTCGTACTTCATCGCGAGCCACACCGGCGAGCGCTTCTTCCTGCCCTCGGCGAAGACGACCATGATCCCGGGCCGATCCTTGCGCGCGGTCGTCCAGAGCTCGAACGCCTCCGCCTCGTCGGGGCGGTAGAAGCCGATGAGGCTCTCTCGCGCCTGCTCGAGCGGCGCGCCGGTGATCGTGCCGTCGGTCTCGCGCTCCCACACGTCGCGCCCCTCCGTCTTCCGCACCGCCCACGCCCGCTCGAGCGCGCGCCGGAGCACGACGCGCGACGTCGCCGGATCGACGGTGCTTCGCGCGACGATGCGCGATCGCGTCTCGAGCGAAGGGAAGGTCCGGTGGCGCGTCCACATGTACGTCGCCGCCATGCCGGCGGAGATGAAGCCCACCGCGAGGAGGTAGACGAGGCGCCAGTGCTGCTTCTTCCGGTGCAGCGCGACGACGCTCGTCGTCATCGGCATGATGAGCATCATCACCGCGAGCGTCTCGACGACGATCGAGATCCCGAACGCGGCGATGAACTTCGTGAAGTCGAGCTGCGGTTGGTAGACGAAGAAGTACCGATAGACGCCCTGCACCGAGATCACGACCGCGGTGACGACGGTGTAGCCCTTGAAGAGCCAGAGCTCGCGCCGCGCCGACCGGACCACGAGCCAGTACGGGAGGAGTATCGGGGAAAATACGTAATAGAGGAAAGGTCGCGGCGGGTGCTCGCGGTAATACGCCTCGAACGCGAGCTGACGGCGGAGCACGCGCCGCATCCACGGCTTCTTGTCGGCCTTCTCGATCAGCACCTCGCCGAAGAAGAACGCCCCGAGCGCGAGCACCATGTTCGCGATCGCCGCCCCCATCGGCACGAGCATCGCGAGCAACACCACCCCGAACGGCACGAACGCAAAGAACGCGAGCCGCAGCACGTACTCGCCGATTTCGAGCTTGGCGCGCCGGTTCATCCGCGGGAGCTACGTTCAAGTCGTCACTCGGAGGACCTCGTCGATCGTCGTCACGCCTTCGCGGACGCGCTGGAGGCCGACGCGGCGGAGGCTCCCGACGCCGCCCTTGCGGAGCAGCTCGCGGTACTCGCGGTTGCTCGCCTTCTGCTTCACGAGCTCGCGCATGTCGTCGTCGATGATGACGACCTCGAAGATGCCCGTCCTCCCGCGGTAGCCCGTCTTGAAGCAGTCGGGGCAGCCCTTCGCGCGCATGATCTTGGTGCCCTTCTCGAGGACGACCGCGTCCTCGTCGAGCACGTCCTCCGTGAGCTCGTAGATCTCGCGGCAGCTCGCGCACACGATGCGGACGAGGCGCTGCGCGAGCACGGCGGTGAGCGCGTTCGCGACGATCCAGGGCTCGACGCCGAGGTCGACGAGGCGCACCACGCTCTCGACCGCGTCCGACGTGTGGACGGTGGAGAGCACGAGGTGACCGGTGAGCGACGCCTGGAGCGCGATGCCGGCGGTCTCCGCGTCGCGGATCTCGCCGACCATGATGACGTCCGGGTCCTGGCGCAAGATCGCGCGGAGGCCCGTCGCGAACGTGAAGCCCGCCTTCACGTTGGTCTGCCCCTGCGTGATCTGGGTGAGCTCGACCTCGATCGGATCCTCGAGCGTCATCACGTTCGTGCGGCGCGTGTCGAGGAGGCGAATGCACGAGTAGAGCGTCGACGTCTTGCCCGCGCCGGTCGGTCCGCTCGCGACGATGAAGCCCTGCGGACGATCGACGAGCTGGCGCACCGTCGCCGCCATCGCGGGCTCGAGGCCGAGCTTGTCGAACGCGATGAGCGACTGCCCCGAGAGGACGCGGAGCACCACCTTCTCTCCGAGCGAGCTCGGGAAGGTGGAGGCGCGGAGGTGCACCGTCTCGTGGCTCGGTGAGAGCGTGAGCTGTCCGTCCTGCGGGAGGCGGCGCTCGGCGATGTCCATCCGCGCGAGCACCTTGATGCGCGAGACGACCTCGAGCGAGATGTCGAGCGGCACCGCTTGCTCCTCGACCATCTCGCCGTCGACGCGGAAGCGGACGTTCAAGCGATCGCGCTTCGGCTCGAGGTGGACGTCGCTCGCCTTTGCTCGGATCGCGCGCCGGATGATCTCGTCGAGGACGAGCACCGCGCTCTGTTCGAGGCCCGATGTCATGGACCGGGAGGGTATCACCCAAAGCGCGCGACGAAGGCGCGATGGGCGGGCTGGCTCGGCAGCTCCTTCGGCCGGTAGCCGCTCGTGACGCGCTCGACCACGATGCGCACCTCGTCGGGCTCGCTCCGGAAGGTGAGGCGCCACTCCTTCACCGCGAGGACGTTGCCCTTGATGCGGCGGTACGCGTGCGGCTGCGGCCCGAGCGAGAGCGCGGCGGCGGCGCGGGCGCGGAGGTCGAGCCCCGTCTCGGCCTGCACCCACGCGAGCTGCTCCTCGGCCGCGGGCTCGAAGGCGACCGCCCACGACTCCTTCGCGTCGGGCGGCGCGCCGAGCCAGCCCGAGCCCGCGTCGGGGAACGCGTCGGCGTACGGGATGTACGGCTTCAGGTCGAGCACCGGCGTCCCGTCGACGAGATCGTGATCGCGGACGTGGACGGTGAGCCCGTCGACGCGCTCGAGCCGCGCCGCGGTGATGCCGATCGGGTTGGGACGGTGCGGCGAGCGCGTCGCGAAGAGACCGCGCTTCACCTCGCTCCGCGGCGGGAGCACCTTCGGCTTCCAGCCCTCCGCGCGGTGGAACCAGAAGAGGATCCAGACGCGATCGAACGCGGCGAGGTCGTCGAGCGCGTCGGCGTACTCGGGGAGGAGCTCGATCGATCCCTCCACGCCCTCGGCGAGGATCCCCTGGCGCGGCGCCTCCACCTTCTCGGCGAAGGGCGAGCGGACGAAGCCGATCGGCCGCACGAGGAGCTCCGCTGCCATCGCTCCGCGATAGCACGGTCACTCCTTGATCTGCACCTCGGGCAGCGTGTCGGTCGGGGCGGGCATCGGGGTCGTGCTCTCGGGCTCCGCGGTTTCGCGCTCGCCGCGCTCGTCGTCGCGCTCGGCGTCGCGATCGGGGAGCGTGGTCTTCGCGGGTCCGTCGATGACCGGCGGCGTCGTCAGCGGCGGCACCATCTCGCTGTTCGGCGTGGTGGGAGGCGACGGCGCAGGCGGCGGCGCGACCATCGCGTTCGTCGCGGGGTCCGGCGTCATGGTGCGGTAGAAGCCAGCGCGCTCCAGCGCGGCCTCGTCGACGGGCGGCGTGAGGTCGGACCTCGGCTTCGCCTTCGCGGGGGCGCGCCGCGGCGGCTCGATCTGCGCGCCCTCGATCCTATTCGGGAGGTTCGGCGCCTTCACCGCGTCGACGACCGGCGGCTCCCACGGCGCGAGCTCGCTCGCCTCGGCGATCGCAGGTGGCGGCGGCGTCGGCGTCGGCTCGGGCAGCGCGGCGTTCGTCACGGTCGTGGTCGAGACCGGCGTGTCGGTGCGCGACTCGATCCCGAAGAAGAAGTACGTGCCCGCGGCAGCGACGCCGACGAGCGCGAGGGAGATCGCGGCGAAGGCGAGGCCGCGGTCGCTCCGGCGATCCGGCAGGAGGTCGCCGCCGACGGGATGATTGAGGCCGTCGTCGGGCTTCGTGAACCACTGCGAGTCGGAGGCGCGCATGACGGGCCTCCTCAGATCACCGAGCGACGGTAGAACCAGCGTCCGCTGATGAGCGCGATGACGGCGACGAACAGGGCCGAGCCGAGGATCGACCATACGATCGGGAAGGTCGTCGTCCCGACGGTGAGCGCGAAGAGCTCCGGCAGGCCGGCGAGGCGCGCGACCCACGTGCCGAGGAGGGCGCCGACGAAGCCGACTCCGATCGAGGCGAGGAAGCCACCCGGGAAGTAGCCGACGATGGCCTTGCCGACGGCGCCGCAGATGCCCGCGACGAGGAGGAGGACGAGGAGCTCGAGCAGAGACATGACGAATCGTTCCTTTCGTTCGGCTGATCGAGCAACGGCCGTACCCGCCGAAAAGCGCGGGGAAATGAGGGTGAGAACGGCGGTCGATGCGAACGAGCGAGACCGCGTGTCCCCGCGTGTGCTCTTTTTCCCCTCCATGCGGCGGCTCATGCTCGCGCTCGCGGCGGCGTTCGTGGTGCTCGCGCTCGCGCACCCGGCGAGGGCTCATCAGATCGGGCTCTCGACCGGGGAGTACGTCGCGCGCGGCTCGTCGCTCGTGGTCAAGCTCGCGTTCGCGCGCAACGAGCTCGCGATGCTCGCGCCGAGCCTCGACCGGAACCGCGACGGACACGTCACCGCGGCGGAGATCGGCGAGTCGCATCCGCTGCTCACGGAGAAGATCCTCCGCCGCTTGCGCGTCACGACCCACGGCGAGGAGTGCACGCCGACCTTGACCGACGCGGGGCTCACCGAGGGCGACGGCATCCTCCTCGGCGCGCGCTGGGCGTGCAAGACCGCGAACGAGCCCTTCGAGGTCCAGCTCCTCGTGCTCGACGATCTCGCGCGCGGTCATCGTCACATCGCGCGCGCGCTCGAAGGACAGGTCGCGCACGACGCGATGCTCGCGGGCGACGAGCGCACGTTCACCGTCCCGCCCGAGCCGCCGGACGCGACGCCAGCGGTGTCCGCGCCGAAGGCGGAAGAGAAGACGGGCTTCGGCTCGTTCTTCGTCCTCGGCGTCGAGCACATCCTCACCGGCTACGATCACCTCGTCTTCGTGTTCGGCCTCGTCCTCGTGCGGGCGCGGCTGCGATCGCTCCTCGCGATCATCACCGCGTTCACGGTGGCGCACTCGATCACGCTCGGCGTCGCGGTGCTCGGGATCTGGTCGCCGAGCCCGCGCGTGGTGGAGCCGGCGATCGCGCTCTCGATCGCGTACGTCGGGATCGACAACCTGCGGAAGGGCGTCTCGGCGGAGAAGCGATGGCGGATCACGTTTCCTTTCGGCCTCGTGCACGGCTTCGGCTTCGCGGGCGCGCTGCAGGAGATCGGGCTGCCGCGTCACGCGATCCCCTCCGCGCTCGTAGCGTTTAACCTCGGGGTAGAGAACGGGCAGTTACTCGCGCTCGCCGTCCTCCTTCCGATCGTCATGATCCTTCGGAAAAAGCCGTGGTTCGAGCCGCTCGGCGTGCGGGTCGCGAGCTTCGCCGTCATCGCGCTCGGGCTCGTCTGGCTCGTCGTGCGCGTCGTCTCACCCAGCTGACTCTTCGTCTGGCGCGCGTTGACACCGACGCTCGCGAGAGCTCCTCTTTAACGACCATGCGGAACCTCCGTCGCCTCGTCGTGCCGAGCGCTTCGCTTGTCTTCTTGGTCGGCTGCGGCGAAGTCGAGAGCGCACCTCCGAAGGTGCCCGTCATCGCGCAGCACCAGCAGCGCATCGTCGTCGAGGAAGAAGAGGTGGGGGTCTCGGCCCATCCTCCCGTGCGCCGCGCGCCGGCGACGTTCGACGACGCGGACCCCGAGTCGATCCGGCTCTTCTACGACGTGCTCGCCGCCTACGGCTCGTGGACCGACGACGCGCGGCTCGGGCTCGTGTGGACGCCGTCGAAGGAGGCGGTCGGCGCCTCCTTCGTGCCGTACGCCTCGCACGGCCGCTGGACGCACCGCGACGCCGCGGGCACGCCGGACTGGGTCTGGGTGAGCGAGCTGCCGTGGGGTTGGATCACGTTCCACTACGGTCGCTGGGCGTACACGGGGGACAAGGGCTGGGCGTGGATCTCCGGGCGTCAGTACGCGGGCGCGTGGGTCGACTGGCGCACGCCGAGCGCGACCGACACGAGCATCGTGGGCTGGGGCCCGACCCCGCCTTCGCAGGTGTGGCGCGTCTCGCCGGACGGCGTGCACGCGATGAGCTACTCCGCGTTCGCGACGCCGTACGTCTACGCGAAGACGAAGGACCTCTTCGCGCCCGACGTCGGCAAGCGGCTGATGCCGGCGGGCGCCGCGCTCGCGGTCGCGTACACGACCGAGCCGGGCCGCGCGCCGACGCCCGACAAGCTGGGCATCGCGAAGGAGGCGGTGCCGCTCCCGCCGCTCATGGACCGCGGTCTCCAGCAAGCGTGGATGCTCGCGACGCCCGCGACGGCGAAGGCGGTCGGCCTCGGCCCCCAGCTCGGCGCTCCCCCGCGCCTCCGCACCTACGTCGCCGGCGGCCCCCGCTACGCGATCACCTTCTCCGGCGCGCGCTGACGAGGACGGCGGCGACGCCGAGCGCGAGGAGCGCCGCGCCTGCGTCGAGGCCGCCGCTCGGCGTGACGCCGCAGCCTTCCTCCGCGGGCGCAGGCGTCGCGTCGTCGTCGTCATCGTCGTCACCGCCGCGGCCGGCGTCGCTCGGCTTCGTCGACACGCCGCCGGAGCTGCTGCTCGAGCTCGACGACGACGAGGCTCCGCCGTCGGTCGGCGCGGGCTCCTCTTTCGCGTCGGTGACCATGATCGTCCGCGTCTCGCTCTTCACGCCGTCGTTGTTCCGGTTGCGGTCGAGGTTCGTCGACATCGCGGACACGTAGAGCGTGATGTTCCCGTTCCGGTTCGGGGGAACGAACGTGAACTTGTACGTCCCGTTCGCGCCGTTCACCGCTCTCCCCGACGCGACCTCGCTCGGCTGCTCGTCGGGGAAGGGGACCACCGTGTTCTGCCCCGCCGTCGCGACGGCGCCGGTGGTGAGGGCGGCGTTGAGCGCGGTCGCGGTGCGCGTGCCGTTGACGACGATCGTGATCTCGCCGCTCTCTCCCGCCTTGATCGACTCCGGCGCCGTGATCGTCAGCGTCGGCGCCGGCGACGCACCCGCATGGCAGTTGGTCGTACACGTATCGGCGACCCCGTCATACGGCTTCCCCGAATACCCGCTGATGTCCGGATTCGCCCCCGCCCCCGACGCCAAGAGAAACGCCCCAACCCCGAAGCCCAAAGCAAGCGATCGCACCGACGGAGCGTAGCAGAGCCGATGGGAGCACCTTGCACCCGGTGTCGGCTGTCCGACACGACGTTGACAACCTGACGCGTCCTCGTGGCTCGGCGTCCGCGCATGCTGACACGCTGGCAGGGGTGGGAATGCGGTTTGGCCCTTGTTTGTCGTGGTATCCGAGGCGCGGGCCGGGCGGCACGGGCCGTGCTTTCACGGGTGAGCACGATGACGACGGCATCCAAGACAGATCGAGTCGGCGGGTCGAACGTCCGTTACGAGGTCGCGATGGATCGTCTCGTGTGGGTTGCGTGGCGCGCGTTCTGGGTTGGGCTCGGCGCCTCGCTCGTCATCGTCGGTCAGAGCATGTTCGCGCCCGCGCCTCCGCCGGCCGCGGCCGACGTCGCGGCGCCCGCCGTCGAGGAGTCCGCGCCTTCGCAGTTCCAGGTCCCCACGATCCGCGGCGGGCACCCGATCGTCTCGCAGAAGCGCGCCCGCGTTCCTCACGCGTCCTGAGCCGCGCGAGTCGCTTCGGCGTGCGCGCGGAGCACCTCGAGATCGGACATCAGCTCGGTGCGCTCCGCGGCGAGGTCGGCGAGCCGATCGCGTTGCTGCTCCGTCGGCGCTAGCATGCTCGCGCGCGCGGCGAGGCGGTCCCAGCGATCGAGCCACGCCAGCGCCGTGAACGGGGACACGAAGAGGAGCACGGTCGCGACGATCGCGTACGGCGCCGGTAGGCGCCAGAAGGCGAGGGCGACGCCGGCGGCGGCCCAGAGCGGGTAGACGACGAGGCCGACGCCGAGCTTGTACGTCGACGAGACGTCCGGATCGCCCTTCAGCTTCTTCGTGACGAAGCGCGGGAGCTGGTACGGGAGCCAGTAGACGACCGCCGCCGCGAGCGCGAGCGGCAGCGTCAGGATCATCGCGGCGGCGCGTAGAGCGCGGTCCGGCGTCGCGTCGACGAAGGGGCGGCCGTGCGCCACGCGCGCGACGCGATCGTCGGTGGTCTCCTCCGCCTCGAGGAGCTTTCCGTACGCGCGGAGCCGCTCCTCCATCGCGCGCACCTCGTCGGGCGACGAGCTCGCGAGGACGCGACGCGCGGCCTCGAGCTGGCGGCCGACGCGGTTCATGTTCGCGAGGGAGCGATCGTCGGCGTCGTTCGCGAACATCTCCGCGACGCGGACGAGGAGCACGCGCTCCTCCCACGACGCGCCTTCGACGAGGAGCTCGGAGAGATCGCCGAAGAGCGTGTCGGTGACCTCCTTCGCGAGGTCCGCGCCCGGGAGCTCGTCGAGGTGGCGGACGGGGCCGAAGAGGACGAGCGATCGCGAGCGGAACACGTCGCGCTCGTCGAACTCGAGCGCCACCGCCTGGAACGTGAGCGCGCGGGGCGCCGCGTCTTCGCGGGGACGAGGCTCCGCGTGCGCGCGGGCGAGCATGCGGCCGGCGCCGCTCTTGAGCGCGAGGAGGTGCGGCTCGTTGTGGCTCGTGCCCTCGGGGAAGATGAGGATGTTGCCGCCGCCGACGAGGTGCGTCGCGACGCGCGCGAAGACCGCCTCGTTGTCGCTCTCGCTCTTCCCCGGCACGTCGCGCCGCCGGATGATCGGGACCGCGCCGGCGACGTCGAGCAGCCAGCGGAGGCCCGGGATCTTCCAGAGCGTGCTCTTCGCGACCGGGGAGATCGCGCACGGCGCCTGGGTGAGCACGAGGATGGGATCGACGAGACCGTTCACGTGGTTCGCGCCGAAGAGGCGACCTCCGACGTCGCGCGCGGGCACGTCGCCCGCGACCTCGATCTCGCGGAAGTAGATCCGCGCGATGCGGCGGAACAGCAACATGAGGACGGTGCGAACGCTCATTCCCCAGGTGCACTCTACGGAACTCTACGTCGTCGAGCGCGCATTCGTTCCTGGAGGGCGCGCGGGTCCGAAGCGGAACCGCAGGCGCAGCGCTTCGTCGTCGAGCGCGGCGACGATGGCCTCCGCGCGCGCCTTCGCGGCGGCGGCTTCGACGCTGCGAGCGCCGAGGATGCGCGCGAGCGTCGCGAGCGCCATCGCGCGCAGGCGGAGGTGCCCGCCGTCCCCCGCGTGCTCGATCGCCGCTCGCGCGAGCGCGGCGGCCTCCGACTTCGCGCCGCGCTTCCACGCCGCGTACGCGAGCCCGCTCGCGCGGCGGTAGAGCGCGAACGGCGGGACCTCTTCCGAAGGCAGCGCGGCGAACAGCGCCTCCGCTCCGGCACGATCGCCCGCGCGGTTCAGCGCGTACGCCCGCTGATCGACGAGACGCGCACGCAAGCACGCGCGATCGTCCGCGGCCATCGGCTCGCGTTCGACGATGCGCTCCGCTTCGTCCAAGAGACGTGCGACCTCGCGCGGCTCGGCGGGCGCGCGCCGGCTCGCGACGAACGCCTCGACGAGCGCGACCTCGGCGCGCGCCTCCGGCGGTCCCTTCGCGGCGCGGGCGCGACGGAGATGCGGGACCGCGCCGTCCTCGTCGGCGGCGCGGAGCGCACACGACGCGCGCGCGAGCGCGAGCCAGGTCCGCGCGGCCGGCGCTTCGCTCACCGGCGGGCGATCCCAGAGCCGCACGAGGTCGAGGCACAGCGGCACCGGCAGATCGGTGAACCGCGAGTGGTACGCGCCCATCCAACGCGCGCGGGCTTCGGCGGCGTCCGGCAGCCCGAACGCCGCGAGCGCGCGATCGCCCCAGACGCCGCCCGCGTGTTGCCCGCGCGTGCGGAGGCGTCGCAGCGCGCGCTCGATCGACGCGGCGTCGTCGGCGTACGCGCGGCTGCGGGCGAGCCTCTCCGCGACGGCGGCGAGGGAGCCGTGTGCCTCGACGAGGCCGTCGACGTAGTCTCGCCACGAGAGCCCGTGTCCGGGATCGTGTCCGGGCGCCTTCCTCATCGCGACCGCAGAGTCGTTCCATCATGGATACGAAACAACTCCCTCCTTTTCTCCTCGTCGTAGACCTCGAGGCCACGTGCGATCGCGATCGCGCCACCATCTCGAAGTACGAGATGGAGACGATCGAGATCGGCGCGGTCCTCGTCGAGACCGCGACGCTCTCGCCCGTCGCCGAGCTCGGCACCTTCGTGCGTCCGATCCGGCATCCGAAGCTCACGCCGTTCTGCACGGAGCTCACCACCATCACGCAGGCGGACGTCGACGACGCGCCGCTCTTCCCCGAGGCGATCGCGAAGCTTCGCGCGCTCATCGAAGGTCGCGCGACGCTCTTCTGTTCCTGGGGCGACTACGACAAGAACCAGCTCACGCAGGACGCACGGCTCCACGGCATCAAGCTGCCGTTCGGCGACGCGCACCTCAACTTGAAACGTCGCTTCTCGGAGGTGCTCGGCCTGCCGAAGAAGCTCGGCATGGGTCAGGCGCTGCGTGAGGTCGGGCTGAGGCTGGAGGGCACACACCATCGTGGGATCGACGACGCGCGGAACATCGCGCGCCTCCTTCCTTGGATCGTCGGCGGTGCTACGCGCCCACCCCAGCCCTGAAAATTCCAGATCCGACACCGACATCCACTCCGATGTGCCGAAGATCCACGAGCGATCGCGTCGTGAGACGTGGAACGTACGTTGCGAAAGCGTCTCACGTGCTTTCGACGACCACGACCCGGCTGTTCGCGGCGCTCCTCGTTTCCTCGGTCGGCGCCGCCGTCACCGGCTGCGCGGTCGAGCCCGATCAGGGCGGCGTCTCCGAGCCCAGCGTGGGAACTGTGATCCAGCCCATCATTCGTGGTGGCGGGTCGGGCACGGAGCATGACTCGGTCGTGGTGCTCACGACGATCGAGAACGGCCAGCGTGCGGCGCTTTGCACGGGGACCCTCGTCGCACCGAACCTCGTCCTCACCGCCCGACATTGCGTGTCGAACACCGACGCGACCACCGCATGTGCGCAGGACGGTACGCCGATCAGCGGCTCGATGATCCGAGGCAACCGCGTCGCGAGCCACCTCGCGGTGTTCGTGGGAACGAACGGGGTCGCGCCGGACTCGGCGGTCGAGGCGAACGCGGCGGCCCGCGGCAAGCGCATCATCGTGGATGCGTCGGACACGGTCTGCAACCACGACATCGCGCTCGTCATGCTCGACCGGGAGCTCACGTCGCCGGTCGCGCCGCTGCGCATGACCGCGCCGGCGGCGACGGAGAAGGTCGACGTCGTCGGCTGGGGCGTCAACGAGTCGGGCAGCCTCGTCGCGGCGCGCTCGGCGCGGAGGGACATCCCGCTCCTCGGCGTCGGCCCGGGCCCGTACCCGACCAACCCGGCCTGGGGCTATGGCGACGCGGAGTTCATGACCGGCGAGTCGGCGTGCGCGGGCGACAGCGGCGCCCCGGCGTTCGCGAAGGGCGGCGCCGTCATCGGCGTGAGCGCACGCGCAGGCAACGGCCAGCCGTCGAACGGCAACATGGCGTCGACGTGCGTGGGCGGCAACGCCCATGCAGTCTACACGCATATCTCCAAGTTCGAGAAGCTGATCAAGGCGGCCTTCGACGTCGCGAAGCAGCCGTTGTGGCTCGAGGGCCAGGTCAACCCGTGGGCGCCTCTGCCCGCGTCGGACGGCTCGAGCGGCTCGAGCGGCATCATGAACCAGGGCGGCAACGAGCCGACGCCAGGCGCGCAGCAGCACTCTGCGAAGGCGGACCTCCTCGGCGACACGTCGGCGGCGGACGACGACGGCGAGCCGGCGACGGGCGCACCGGCCGCGGCGGACGACTCCGCCGCCGGCGGCTGCAGCATGTCGAACGAGCCCCCGAGCGACAACGTCGCCTACGCCGCCGGCGTCGTCGCCGTCGTCGCGCTCCTATTCGGCCTCCGCCGCCGCTTCCGCAAAGACGCACCCCCCGACGAGCTCCCCCCGCCACGCGACCCTTACGAATCGATGATGTAGCCCGCTCGACAGCTGCGAGCACGCAGACGCGCCGCTCGGCCTCACTCCGACTGGGAATCGTCGCGCGCTCGAGCCAGCGGAGGCGACGCCCTCGTTCGCGCGGCTCCGGGCTCGACTGAGGATCGTCGCGCTCGAGCTGATGAAGGCGCCGTCGGTCCGCCCTGCTGCGAGCGCGGCTCCCGAGCTCGCCTGTTACGAGCACGCGGCTACGGCTCCGACTGGATGAAGAGCTCGTTCGCGACGGTGTCGACATCGGTGTCGCGCGAAGCGGTCTCGACAAGCGCGACGAGGCCCGCCTCGCCCGGTGCCGCTGCGACGAAGTTGGTATCGTCCGCCGCGACGGGTGCCGCGTCGACGGGAGCCGCTGCGGCGTGGGCTGCGACGAAGCCGGCATCGTCTGCGTTCGTCGTGACGGGGGCCGCATCGGCGCGTGCCGCGGCGTGCGTTGCGAGGCCCGCCTGGGGTGCCGCGTGCGGTGCGACGAGGGATGCATCGGCGCGTGGCGCTGCCGTGTCCACTGCTACGAGCGCGATGAGGCCGGCATCGGCGCACGCCGCTGCGGCGTCCGCTGGGACGACCGCGACGAGGCGGCCGCGATCGAAGAGACGCCGCTCGATCGCGCGTGCGAGCGAGGCCGGCACCTCTGCGACAAGACCGCGCTGACCGAGCCGCGCGCGCCGCTCCTCGACCGACACCACGCCGCGCGCCGCAGCGACGTCGCGTGCGGTTGCGTAGTCGCGCGCCGCAGCGACGTCGCGTGCGGTTGCGTAGTCGCGCGCCGCAGCGACGTCGCGCGCCGCAGCGACGTCGCGCGCCGCGGCGGCGGCGGCGCTGCGGAGCATGCCGGCGGCGACGGTGTCGTTCGTGCGTGTGTCGATGACGATGAAGGCGCCGGTCGTGCGGTTTCTTGTGTAGGGGTCGAACGTGAGCGGGGCGCGTGCGCGGAGTTGCACGCGCGCGATCGCGTTGAGGCCGAGCGGCTGCGGCTGCGGCTGCGACGGGGCCGCGTCGAGCTCTGCGCGTACGGTGCGCGTCGTGTGCTTCACGAGGTAGACGCGACCGCGCTCGAGCGGGCGCTCGCTCATCCATACCAGGTCGGCCTCGAGGAGGCTGGCGCTCTCCGGGAGATCGTCGGGGTGCGCGAGGAGGTCGCCGCGGCTCACGTCGATCTCGTCGCCGAGGCGCAGCGCGACGCTCTCGCCCGCCCCCGCGCTCGCGACGCTGCGGTCGCCGACGTCGATCGCGACGACGCGCGCGCGCTTCCCCGAAGGGAGGGCGACCACCTCGTCTCCCACCGCGATCGTGCCCGACGCGATGCGGCCCGCGAAGCCGCGGTACGAGAGGCCGGGCCGGATGACCAGCTGCACCGGCATGCGGAAGCCCGTCGCCGCCGGCGCCGCGGCCGGCAGCGTCTCGAGCCGCTCGAGCAGCGTCCCGCCCGTCCACCACGGCATGCGCGTGCTCGCCGCGACGACGTTGTCGCCCGCGAGCGCGCTCACCGGGATCGCGGAGAGCGACGGCAGCCCGACCACCGCGGCGAGCGCGTCGAGCTCCGCCACGATCGCGGCGAAGCGCCCTTCGTCGAAGGCGACGAGGTCCATCTTGTTCACGCACGCGACCACGTGCGGGATCCCCAGCAGCGCGGCGATGCGCGCGTGGCGCTCCGTCTGCTCGATGACGCCGAGCCGCGCGTCGACGAGGATGACGGCCGCGCCGGCGGTCGACGCCCCCGTCGCCATGTTGCGTGTATACTGCACGTGGCCGGGGGTGTCGGCGATGATGAACTTCCGCCGCGACGTCGTGAAGTAGCGGTACGCGACGTCGATCGTGATCCCTTGCTCCCGCTCCGCGAGGAGGCCGTCGGTGAAGAGCGAGAAGTCGATCTCCGACGCCGACGCGCCCACCCGCGTCGCGCCCCTCGCCGACGCGCGACGAACGGCGTCGAGCTGATCCTGGTAGAGCCCGTGCGCGTCGTGGAGGAGCCGCCCGATCAGCGTCGACTTCCCGTCGTCGACCGAGCCGATCGTCACGAAGCGAAGGATCTCCTTCTCTTCTTGAGCCTGGACCCACTCGTGCAACGCGTCCGCGCTCGTCGTCGTCCAACGCAAGGCCATCAGAAGTAGCCCTCGCGCTTCTTCGTCTCCATCGACGCCTCCTCGTCCTGATCGATGAGGCGGCCCTGGCGCTCCGAGACCTTGGCCTCGATCATCTCGCGGATGATCTCCGGCAACGTGGCGGCGGTGCTGCGGACCGCGCCCGTGAGCGGGTAGCAGCCGAGCGTGCGGAAGCGGACCATCTCCGTCCGCGGCGTCTCGCCGGGCAAGAGCGGAAAGCGATCGTCGTCGACCATCAAGAGCGCGCCGTCGCGCTCGACGACCGGACGCGGCGCCGCGAAGTAGAGCGGCACGATCGGGAGCCCTTCGAGCCAGATGTATTGCCACACGTCGAGCTCGGTCCAGTTGGAGAGCGGGAACGCGCGGAGGCTCTCGCCCTTCCGGACCTTGCCGTTGTAGAGGCTCCACAGCTCCGGCCGCTGGTTCTTCGGGTCCCACTGCCCGTACGGATCGCGGAACGAGAGGACGCGCTCCTTCGCGCGCGAGCGCTCCTCGTCGCGGCGCGCGCCGCCGAACGCCGCGTCCCAGCCGCCCGCGCGCAGCGCGTCGAGGAGCGCGTGCGTCTTCATCACCTGCGTGTACTTGTTCGAGCCCCACGTGAACGGGCTCGCCCCCTCCGCGAGCGCCGAGTGGTTCGTGTGGACGCGCAGGTCGACGCCGTGCTCGCGCGCGAAGCGGTCGCGGAACGCGATCATCTCGCGGAATTTCCACGTCGTATCGATGTGGAGGAGCGGGAAGGGGAGCGGCGCCGGCGCGAACGCCTTCTGCGCGAGGCGGACGAGGACGGAGGAGTCCTTTCCAATAGAATAGAGGAGGACCGGCCGCTCGAGCTCCGCTACGACCTCCCGGAAGACATGGATACTCTCCGCTTCCAACTCCCTGAGATGCGAGAGCCGCCGCGGTTCCGTACGCGTCGAGACCATCGAGTTTACGATAATGAATGTACGTCTAACATGAAGGAGCGGGGCGCGAGAGCGATTGTCACTTTGTCAGCTGGCCGGGGCCGGCGACCGAAGTCGCGCCATCCTGGCGACGGACCGGGTTCTCCACAGCCCGAAAATCCCCAGAATCTCCTTGATCTTCGCGGGCTAAACGAGTGGCATGCGCTTCGCAAATCGACACATTTGCGGCGCATCCTCCATCATGGCCATCCAAGTCGACCAGCTGCTGAAGAAGAACTTCTGGCTCGTGATCCTTCCGATGATCGGGATCGCGGCGCTGCTGAACGCCCAGGCCGTGACGCAGCTCGTCGGCATCGGCCTCGGCCCGGACGAGAAGGCGCTCTCGACCCCACCGCCCGTCGCGAAGGGGACGATCCTGACGACGACGAGCGCTCGCTCGACGGACCCCGAGCCGATCATCACCCGCAACCCGTTCGACCACGTCACCGGATCGCTGAAGCCGGTGCCGGTCGACGAGAGCGTCGAGACCACGGGCCCGCTCGATACGACCGATCCCTGGAACGCCCCCAACTGCGACGGGGTGAAGGTCCTCATCATCGCCGCGTCGGCCGATCCCGAGTGGTCGTTCGCGGCGTTCAGCGGCGAGGGCGGCAAGTCGATCATGCGCCGCCGCGGCGGCGACGTGAACGGCAAGACCCTCCACTTCGTCGGCTGGGACCGGGTCTGGCTCCAGAACGGCGCCGCGCTCTGTCAGGCGAGCCTGTTCGAGACGAAGGACGCGCCGAAGGCCGCCGCCCCCGCCGCGCCCGCGCCCGCCTCCGACGCCGGCCCGCCGCCGCGTGGCGCGAAGCCGCTCGATCCCGACATGGCGAAGGGGATCCAGAAGGTCAGCCCGACCGAGTTCAACATCGATCGCGGCGTCGTCGACAAGATCCTCGAGAACCAGGCGGAGCTGATGCGTCAGGCGCGCATCGTCCCCGAGCAGGAGAACGGCAAGGTCGTCGGCATCCGCCTCTTCGGCGTCCGTCCCGACACGCTCCTCGGCACGCTCGGCATGGAGAACGGCGACCGCCTCCAGACGATCAACGGTTTCGACATGGCGAGCCCCGAGAAGGCGCTCGAGGCGTACGCGCGCCTCCGCACCGCGGACAAGCTGACGATCAGCCTGAACCGCCGCGGCCAGAACATGAACATCGACTACAACATCCACTGAAAACGAGCTCCCATCATGAGTCACGACACGAAAGACGACGACCTCTTCGCCCGCACCTGGAAGACGGTGGTCGTCCTCGTCGGCGCCTGCATCGTCTTCGTCGGCGGCCTCTCCGCCACCGCCGTCTTCGTGACGAGCCGCGCCGTCGCGCCGGCCTCGCGCTCCACGAGCGACGAGAGCGAGGCGAAGACCCCCGCGCCGGCCGCGACCACGACGGCGAAGAAGCCCGTCTCGATCTGATCGCCGAGCCCAACGTCGATGAAGAAGCGATCTGCAGCGCTCGCCCTCACCGCTCTCTCCGCAGTTCCCTTCATCGCGGGGCTCGCGGAAGCGCAGCCGCGCATCCGCGATCGCAGCCCGCGCGGCGACGCGTCGGCGATCCCGACGCAGGCGACGCCCACGCCCGCCGCCGGTGGCGGCACGAAGGACACGACCCCCACGGTGGGCCCGAACGGCAAGGCGCAGGGCGACACGCAGAGCCTCTCGCAGTTCGAGAGCGGCCTCGAGTTCGAGCCGCGCTCCCCGAACTCCCGCGTCACGTTCTCGCTCGAGGACGCCGACCTCGGCGAGCTCGTGCGCGTGATCTCGCAGATGACGGGGAAGCGCTTCATCTTCGGACCGAAGGTGAAGAACATCAAAGCGAGCGTGTACACGCCGCAGAAGATCACCGTCGCCGAGGCGTACCAGGCCTTCCTCTCGATCCTCGAGGCGAACAAGCTCACCGTCGTCCCGCACGGCCGCTTCCTCAAGATCGTCGACACCGACGCGATCGCGACGACCGGCACGCCGGTCTACGGCGCGACGGAGGCGTCGCCGTCGGAGGAGCGCTACGTCACGCGCCTCCATCGCCTCGGCCACATCAGCGCCGACGACGCGGCGGGGGTCCTCGGCAAGTTCAAGTCGAAGGAAGCGGACATCACCGTCTACGCGCCCGGCAACCTCATCATCATCACCGACACCGGCACGAACATCCGGCGGATGATGACGATCCTCGAGGAGATCGACGTCGGCTCCTCGGGCGATCAGATCTTCTTCGAGCCGATCCACTACTCGTCGGCGCAAGAGGTCGAGAAGCGCATCAACGAGCTCTTCGACATCAAGGCCGCCTCGACGCCCGCGGCGCCCGCGCGGGCCGGCGCGGCCGGCAGCGCGCCGTCCACGAGCGCGAGCGCGGGCGGCGGCGGCGAGCTGCACGTCGCGAAGATCGTCGCCGACGACCGCACCAACTCGCTCATCATCGTCGCGACCGAGCGCGCGTACCTGCGCATGCTCGAGCTGATCAAGCGCATCGACGTCCCGCAGACGGGCGAGGGCGAGATCCACGTCCTCCCGCTCCAGCACGCGGACGCGACCGAGCTCACGAAGACGCTCACCGAGATCATCACCGGCGCGGTCGCCCCCGCGGCCGGCACCCCGCCGGGCCGCGGCGCGGCTGCGCCGGCCGCGACCCCGGGCGCGCCGCCGCAGGGCATCTTCGAGGGCGGCGTGAAGGTCTCCGCCGACAAGGCGACCAACTCGATCGTCATCACGTCCTCGCTCCGCGACTACGTCTCGCTCCGCGCCGTCATCGATCGCCTCGACCAGCCGCGGCGTCAGGTCTTCATCGAGGCCGTCATCATGGACCTCCAGCTGAAGCGCTCCGACGCGCTCGGCGTGAGCTTCCACGGCGGCGTGCCGTTCAAGTTCGAGACGGACAACGACTCGACCATCTTCGGCGGCAACAAGATCCTCAACACGATCCCGCCGATCCCGACCGGCGACCCCGACGCGCTGCAGGGCTTCGCCCTCGGCGTCCGCGGTCCCGGCATCCCCGGCACGCAGAACCTCCTCGGGACGGGCATCTCGATCCCCGCGTTCGGCACGTTCATCCAGGCGATCGCGCGCACGGGCGACACCGACCTCCTCTCCACCCCGCACATCCTCGCGCTCGACAACGAGGACGCGGAGATCAACGTCGGCGACAACGTCCCGCTCCAGACGAACCAGGGCCTCGGCTCGCTCGCGGGCCTCGCCGGCGGCGCGACCGGCGCGGCGGGCGCGGCCGGCCTCGGCGCGCTCGCCGGCGGCCTCGGCGGCTTCGGCGCGTTCGGCGGCGTCCCGCGTCAGGACGTCGGCACCAAGATCAAGATCAAGCCGCACCTCAACGACTCGAACGAGGTCCGCCTCGACGTGCAGGAGGAGATCAGCGAGGTCGGCGCGAACGTCGGCGGCACCTCCGGCGCGTTCAACATCTCGAAGCGCACCGCGACGACCAAGCTCGTCGTGGCCGATCAGCAGACCGTCGTCATCGGCGGCCTCATCCGAAACGTGGTCGGCCGCTCGGAGGAGAAGGTCCCCGTCCTCGGCGACATCCCGGTCCTCGGCGCGCTCTTCCGCAAGCGCACGAACCAGAACGAGAAGCGCAACCTCATCCTCGTGATGACGCCGTACATCATCCGCAACCAGCAGGACCTCCGGACCGTGTTCGAGCGGAAGATGCAGGAGCGGCAGGAGTACCTCGATCGCTACTTCGTCTTCAGCGAGGTGCAGGAGTACACGCCGCCGAAGGACTGGTCGCGCACGAACGGCCTCGTCGAGGACATTCGCCAGTCGTACTTCAAGCTCGACGAGCGCCGTCGCCTCGACGAGATCGCGCGCCCGAAGGACGTGAAGATCCACGAGCCGCAGCAGCCGATCGAGATGCCGCAAGGCATTCGCCCCTCCTCGAGCGGCGCGGGCGGCGCGCCGCCGCCGACCGGCGACACGCCGGCGCCGACGCGCACGCGCCGCGGCGGCACCAACGACACCGCCGGTCAGCCGCAGCCGCAGGCGCCGGCCGGGGGCGGCAACCCGCCGGTCAACGTCACGCCTCCGACCAGGAACATCGAACGGATCGAGCGGTGAGCATGGAGCAGCGCTTCCTCGGCGAGATCCTCACGCGTCGGGCCGGCATCCCGCTGGAGCGCCTCGAGCCGCTGTACGCGGTGCAGCGCGAGAAGGGCATCGAGCTCGTCGATCTCCTCGTCAACGGCAACGTCGTCGACGAGGCGACGATCGCGCGCGCGCTCGCGGAGGAGGCGGAGCTCCCCTACATCGACAAGATCGACGTCGACCGCATCGCGACGCCGCTCGCGACGCGCCTCCCGATCGGCTTCGCGAAGCAGCACAAGATGCTCATCACGAACGAGGACGACTTCTCCGTCTTCGTGCTGATGGGCGATCCGTTCGACACGACCGCGCTCGACGAGGTCCGCGTCCTCTTCGGCAAGCCGGTCGAGGCCACCGTCGCGCCGAGCGAGAAGATCGAGGACGCGATCAACCGCGTCTACGAGCGCGACGCCGGCGGCGGCGAGCTCGAGTCGAGCGAGGAGCACGTCGACGACGAGGTCGCCGGCGGCGACATCCTCGACTCCGACGACGAGGCGCCGGTCATCCGCTGGGTCAACTCGCTCTTCCTCCAGGCGATGAAGGAGCGCGCGAGCGATATCCACATCGAGCCGGAAGAGAAAGAGGTCATCGTCCGCTATCGGATCGACGGCGAGCTCTACGTCGCTCGTCGCGCACCGCGAGCGTTCATGAGCAGCATCGTCAGCCGCGTGAAGATCGAGTCCGCGCTCAACATCGCCGAGAAGCGCCTCCCGCAGGACGGACGCATCTCGAAGAAGATCGCGGGCAAGGCGTTCGACATCCGCGTCAGCACCATCCCGACGAGCCGCGGCTACGAGCGGATCGTCATGCGTCTCCTCAACAAGTCGTCGGTCCTCCTCGACCTGCCCGACCTCGGCTTCAGCGCGCGCGACTACGCGCTGATGGACACGCTCATCCACCGCCCCGACGGCATCATCCTCGTCACCGGCCCGACCGGCTCCGGCAAGACGACGACGCTGTACGCGTGCTTGAACCGCATCAACCAGCCGAACATCAACATCCTCACGGCGGAGGACCCGGTCGAGTACGAGCTCCCCCAGATCCATCAGGTCCACGTCAACGCGAAGATCGGCCTCACCTTCGCGAGCGCGCTCCGCGCCTTCCTCCGTCAGGATCCCGACGTCGTCATGGTCGGCGAGATCCGCGACAAGGAGACGGTCGAGATCGCGATCAACGCGTCGCTCACCGGTCACCTCGTGCTCAGCACGATCCACACGAACGACGCCGCCGGCGCGTTCACGCGTATGGTCGACATGGGGGTCGAGCCGTTCCTCCTCCGCTCCGCCGTCATCGGCGTCCTCGCGCAGCGCCTCGTGCGCATGCTCTGCCCGAGCTGCAAGGAGTCGTACAACGCGTCGCCGGCCGACCTCGAAGAGCTCGGCCTCACGCCGGAGCGCGCGGCGGCGCGGCGGAAGCGCCAGACGATCCCGACCTCGCGCTACTACCCGCGCAGCGTTCACGCGCAGGACCCGCTCGAGCACCTCCCCGAGCACATCACCCTCTTCCGCCCGAAGGGTTGCGACAAGTGCGCGCAGACGGGCTTCACCGGCCGCCGCGGCATCTACGAGCTCCTGATGATGGACGACGTCGTCGGTCCGATGGTGCTCAAGGGCGCCGACGCGCAGGCGATCAAGCGCGCGGCGATGGAGCAGGGCATGGACTCGCTCCGCGACGACGGCGCGCGCAAGGTCCTCGCCGGGCTCACCAGCCTCGAGGAGGTCCTCGGCGCGACGCAGGACGACGTCGAGGCCGACACCGCGCAGCCGACCTCCGTCCGCAACGTGAGGGTGTGAGGTCCCCCGATGGCGGTCTTCGTCTACACCGGCCTCGCGGTCGCGAGCGGGAAGAAGGTCTCCGGCGTCCGCGACGCGGACAACCCGAAGATCCTCCGCGCGCAGCTCAAGCGCGAGGGCATCCTCCTCACGGAGGCGTCGGAGGAGAAGCGGGGCAAGAAGCAGGGGCGCTCGATCAACCTCGGCGCGTTCTTCAACCGCGTCTCGGTCGGCGACGTCGCGATGCTCACGCGCCAGCTCGCCACCCTCGTCGGCGCGGGCATCCCGCTCGTCGAGTCCGTCTCCGCGCTCATCGAGCAGGTCGAGAAGGAGGAGCTCCAGAAGACGCTCGCGCTCGTCCGCGACCGCCTCAACGAAGGCACCGCCCTCGCGAAGGCGCTCGAGCCGTTCCCCCACATCTTCCCGCCGATCTACACGAACATGGTCGCGGCGGGGGAGGTCTCCGGCACGCTCGAGACCGTCCTCGAGCGCCTCTCCGACTTCATGGAGAAGCAGGCCCACCTCCGGAGCAAGGTCGGCGGCGCGCTCGCGTACCCGATCCTCATGCTCATGCTCGGCACCGGCCTCATGACGGTGATGATGGTCGTCGTCGTGCCGAAGGTGACGAACATCTACGCCACCCTCGACCGCGCGCTGCCCTGGTACACCGCGCTCCTCATCTTCGTGTCGAACGCGCTCTCGTCGAACGAGATGCTCGGCTTCGTCACGTCGCTCGCGACGATGGTGTTCACGCGCAAGGCGCTCGCGCCGGGCACGAAGAAGACGGCCTGGACGATCGCGGCCGTGCTCGGCGCCTCCGCGCTCCTGATGTTCTTCTTCGCGGTGAGCTCGATCCTCTCGTACTCGATCGGCATCGTCATCGGCATCGTCGTCGGGTTCGTCCTCTCGCGCTTCCTCCTCTACATCGCGACGCCGCAAGGAAAGGTCTGGAAGGACGGAATCCTCCTCAAGGCTCCGTTGTTCGGCCCCGTGCTCCGGATGCTCGCGGTCAGCCGCTTCGCCCGGACGCTCGCGACGCTGCTGAAGAGCGGCGTGCCTCTCCTCAAGGCGATGGACATCGTCCGTCACGTCCTCGACAACGCCGCGCTCTCGAAGATCGTCGAGGACGCGACCAGCTCGATCCGCGAAGGCGAGTCGATCTCGGTGCCGCTCAAGCGGAGCAAGCAGTTCCCGCCGATCGTGGTCCACATGATCGCGGTCGGCGAGAAGTCCGGTCAGCTCGAGACGATGCTCGAGAACGTGTCACGCGCGTACGACGCCCAGGTCGACACGCGCGTCCAGGCGATGACGAGCCTCCTCGAGCCGCTCATCATCGTGTTCATGGGTGGAGGCGTCGGCTTCATCGCCTTCTCCATCCTCATGCCGCTCATCCAGATGAACGACTTCGTTCAGTGAGCGACCGATGAAGCCTCGTCCGAGCGCAGTGAAGGTCTTCTTCCCGTGGGAGCGCCGCCGTGGCGTCTTCGGGGTCCTCGGCCGCGCGCGGGTCCGGGTCGTCGCGGTCGCGCTCGTCCTCGTCGCGCTCATCGTCTGGATCCGCGGCCGCGAGGAGCGGTCCGCCGGCATCCGCGCGACGCGGGCCTCGATCACGACGATGTACCGCGCGGTCTGGGCCTACCGCGCCGACCACGACAACCAGTGCCCCCATGAGCTCAACGAGCTCGTCGCGCAGGGGTACTCTCATGACGTTCCTCTCGACGCGTGGGGCCGCCCGCTGCGGCTCACATGTCCAGGGCGCCGCGATCCGCGCGGCTTCGAGATCACGAGTGACGGCCCCGACGGCATCGCCGGCGGCCTCGACAGGGTAGAGTGAGCGAAGGGAAAGGCACAGGCAAAGGAACCGAGATGAAGACCCGATACAACCTCAAGCGACTTCGCCGTCTTGCTTCTCGTGGCGTCACGCTCATCGAAATCCTGATCGTCCTCGCGATCGTCGGCTTGATCGCCGGCGGCGTCGCGGTCGTCGCGATCCCGAAGTACGCCGAGGCGCAGAAGAAGCAGGCGAAGAACGACGTCCTCGCCATCCACCCCGTCGCCGAGAAGTACCGCGTCGACCACCCGGGCTCGTGCGTGACGGTCGAGCAGCTGAAGGCCGAGAAGGAGCTCAGCCCCGGCTCGAAGATCACGGACCCGTGGGACACGCCGTACAAGATCAACTGCGCGGACGACGAGACCTACGTCCTCAGCGCGGGCCCCGACAAGAAGGAGGGCACCGCCGACGACATCCGCATCCCCGAGGGCGCCCCCGGTCAGTGAGCTAGCCCCGTTCGTCGAACTGAATCCCGTTCCCATCGCCGGAAATGAAGTACCTGCATTTTACATATTTCCGGCCGGCGAGGGTCAGGCGCGCGCGAGGCATGACCCTCATCGAGGTGCTCATCGTCATGGCGCTCATGGGGCTCATCCTGAGCGCGGTGGTGATCGGGTCGGGGCAGCTGTCGTCGTCGAAGCTGCGGCGCTCGTCGACGATGATCACCGGGGCGATCCGGATCGGGTTCGCGCGGGCGACGTCGTCGTCGAAGACGGTGCGGCTCGTGATGGACTTCGAGGAGTCGGAGATCTGGCTCGAGGAGGGCGACCAGCCGCACCTCGTGCAGTCGAAGGACCTCAGCGGCACCGGCGGCGCGGCGGCGGGGACCGAAGAAGAGAAGGCGGCGCAGGAAGAGACGGGCCGCATCATGAAGGGGCCCACCGCGCCGCGGACAGCGTTCCGCGAGATCGACGCGATGGGCATGGCGGCCTCGGCGCCGGGCAAGGGCCACAAGAAGCTCGACAGCAACATCCATTTCCGGCGCGTGCAGACCTCGCACGACGTCGAGGAGCGGAAGAGCGGGCGCGCGTACCTCTACTTCTGGCCCGGCGGGCAGACGGAGCGCGCGGCGATCCAGCTCAAGGTCGGGACGAACGACGACGAGTCGAACGCGGTGACGCTGCTCGTCGCGCCGCTGACGGCGAAGGTCACGGTGAAGGACGGCGCGGTGGACATGCCGAAGCCGGTCGACGACAAGGAAGCCTCCGAGCGCGACGACACGGGGTCGTTCTGATGAAGCGGCGCGGCTTCTCTCTCCTCGAGGTCATGGTCGCGATCGCGATCCTCGGCCTGTCGCTCACCGTCATCCTCTCGGCGCAGGGCGGCCTCGCCGCGTCGAACCGCAGCGCGGCGAACATGGGGACCGCGACGCAGCTCGCGCGCTGCAAGATGACCGAGATCGAGGAGGGCCTCCTCAAGCTCGGGTACCAGGAGATCGATCAGATCGAGACCGGCGTCTCGTGCTGCCTCGACGCGACGCCGGAGACGTTCAGCTGCGATACGCGCGTCGAGAAGATCGAGCTGCCGAACCAGAACGGCGGCAACTCGCTCGGCGACGGCGGCGCGCTCGCGGGCATGACGAGCATGCTCGGTCCGAACAACGTCGCCGGTGGCCCCGGCCTCGACCTCGGCGTCGACGCCGGCGGCGGCCTCGGCGGCCTCCAGTCGATGACGCAGCAGCTCACCGCGGGCGCCGGCGCGGACGGCCTCATCTCGATGGTCATGGGCATGCTCTACCCGTCGCTGAAGCCGATGTACGAGGCGAGCATCCGCCGCATCACGGTCACGGTGCGCTGGAAAGAGGGCCCGGTCGAGCGCGAGCTCCCGCTCACGCAGTTCGTCACCAACCCGCAGCGCGGCGGCTTCGCCGGCAGCGCGCTCATGGCCGACGGCGGCGCGATGGACTTCGGCCCCGCACCGGGCACCGGCGGCACGGGCGGCACCGGCACCGGCGGCACGGGCACGGGCACCGGCACCGGCGGCACCTCGAGCGGAGGGCACCGATGACACGGCGCGCTCGCCGTCGCGGCATGACCCTCCTCGAGATCATGGTCTCGATGGCGGTCATGGCGATGATCTCCCTCCTCATCTACGGCGCGTTCGACTCGATCTCGCGCGGTCGCCGCGGCGAGGCGCTGCGCGCGGACCGGGCGCGGCAGGGGCGCGACGCGATCGAGCGCATCGTCCGCGAGCTGCAAGGCGCGTACATCTCGATGCACACGCCGTCGATGCCGGCCCTCGTCACGCGGACGACCGGGTTCTACGCGCAGAGCTCCTCCCAGTACGACCGGGTCGACTTCACCGCGTTCGCCCACCGGCGCGTGAACGCGGAGGCGCGGGAGTCGGATCAGGCCGAGATCGGGTACTTCGTCGTCCGCGATCCGGACGTCGACGGGAAGATGGACCTCGTCCGCCGCGAAGAGGCGCCGATCGACATCGACTTCAAGCGCGGCGGCGTCGTGAACGTCCTCGCCGAGGACGTCGAGACGTTCGATCTCAAGTACCTCGATCCGCTGACGGGGCAGTGGGTCGAGACGTGGGACTCCACGCTGATGAGCGCGCAGCTCAATCGCCTCCCGCTCGAGGTGCGCATCGAGCTCGAGCTCAAGCCGGTCAAGAACACGCCCGCCTTCAAGTACGTCACGAAGGCCTTCATCCCGATCCAGCAACCCTTGACCTTCGGGATCCCGAAATGAAGGCGCCGCGTCAGAAGCCGAGGCTCCGGCGCCGGAAGAAGCGCGGGACCGAGCGCGGCATCGCGCTCGTCATGGTCATGGGCGCGATCGCGATCCTGACCGTGATGCTCGCCGAGTTCCAGGACGAGACGAGCGCCGAGCTCGCCGCCGCGACCGCGCAGCGCGACGGCATCCAGGCGGAGTACTCCGCCCGCAGCGCGCTCAACCTCTCGCGGCTCCTCATCGCGAGCGAGCCGACGATGCGCAAGGCGATCGCGCCGCTCTTCATGCTGATGAAGCGAAGCCCGCCGCAGCTCCCGCTGTGGGAGTTCTCCGATCGCATGCTCGGCATCTTCAACGATCCGGAGTCGAGCCAGGGCTCGGCGTCGTCGCTCGGCATCGATCCGACCCAGGGCAAGAACCTCGGCCTCCCCAACGGCGCGTGGGAGCTGTCGATCGTCGACGAAGACTCGAAGATCAACATGAACCTCGGCGCGGCGAACGAGATCGCGCACATCCGCCTCGCGAAGGAGATCATGGGGCTCCTCGCGCCGATCCAGTACGACCCGCTCTTCAACCAGCGCGACGGGGCGGGCCAGTACAACGACCGCTTCCAGACCTGCGCCGCGATCATCGACTGGGCGGACGTCGACGAGCAGGGCTTCAACTGCAACATGCAGCAGATGACGGCCGCCGCCGCCGCCGGCATCGAGGACAACTACTACGCGTCGATCCAGCCGAAGGGCTACCGGCGCAAGAACGCGCCCTACGACTCGCTCGCCGAGCTTCACATGGTGCGCGGCGTGAGCGAGGACTTCTGGGCGACGTTCATCGACCCGGCGCCGGAGGACCCGAAGAAGCGCGTCGTCACGGTGTGGGGGCAGGGCGCGATCAACGTGAACACGGCGAACGCGCAGACGCTGCTCGCGGTGGTGTGCTCGGGGGCGGTCCCCACCGCGCCGCTCTGCAACGATCCGATGCAGCAGCAGACCTTCCTCACCGCCGTCACGATGGCGCGTGGAATGACGATGGGAGCGCCCCTGTTCGGATCGCCGAAGGACTTCGTGCAGGCGATGACCGGCGCGGGCCAGCTCGGCACGCTCCTCGCCGCCCTCGGCCTCCAGAACGTGCAGTTCCATTCGTCGAGCGAGTTCCAGAAGTCGATCACGACCGAGAGCAAGATGTTCTCCGTCTACGCGGTCGGCATCAAGAAGGGGTACCGTCGAGAGACACGCGTGAAGATCCATGCCGTCCTCGACTTCCGCAACGCGCCGGCGCTCGGCAGCACCATGACCGGGATGCCGGGCATGACGACGCCCGGCGCCGCGATGCCGGGCATGACCGGCGCGATGCCGGGCATGACCGGCGCGACCACGAACCCAGCCGACGCCCTCGCGGCGGCCAACATGCCGAGCACGGGCGGCCAGGTCCTCTATTACAAGGTGGAGTAATTCGTGAGCACGTTTCTCGGAGTCGACATCGGAACGACCGCGGTCAAAGTCGCCGCGATCCGGACGGCGTACCGCAAGGTGCAGCTGATCGGGCTCGCGAACGTCGAGATCGCGCAGGCGGGAGGCGTCAACGAGGCGATCGGGATGGCGGTGCGCTCGCTGATGGGCGAGTCGAAGCACCTCGGCGACGCGATCGCGATCGCGCTCCCGGGCGCGCGCGCGACGGTGAAGATGGTCGGCCTCCCCGCGAGCGCGCAGAAGCAGATCGGCGAGGTCCTCCCGTTCGAGCTCGAGGCGTCGCTCCCGTTCGACCTCGCGGAGGCGGTGTTCGACTACCGCGTCCTCCCCGGGATGCGCGAGAAGAAGGGAGAGGAGCTCTCCGTCCTCGTCGGGGTCGCGAAGACGGCCGACGTCGTCACGCGGATCGACCTCCTCAAGAACGCGATCGGGGTGGAGCCGGAGCGCGTCGGCGTGGGGGCGTTTCCGATCGCCAACCTGCTGCCGCACGTCTCGATCCTCGGCGAAGGCGTCTGCGCGATCGTCGACCTCGGCACCGTGTCGAGCGATCTCATCATCCTCGCGAACGGCGAGCCGGTCTTCGCGCGCACGATCGGGATGGGGACGAAGGGGCTGCCCGGCACCGCCGCGAAGCTCGCGCGCGAGCTGCGCACGACCATCGCCTCGCACCGCGCGCAGGGCGGGGAGGCCCCCTCGCGGCTCTACCTCTGCGGCGGCGGCGCGTACGTGTCCGGCGCGGAGGCGTTCCTCTCCAGCGCGCTCGAGATCACGGTGGAGCGCCTCCCGCCGCCGATGATCGAGGCGCCGGCGATGCGGCCCGAGCAAGGCGCGACGATCGCGCGCTTCGCGATGGCGATCGGCCTCGCGCTCGGACTGCAGTCGAAGGCGATCGGGTTCAACCTCCGCAAGGGCCCGCTCGCGTTCGAGCGCGGGCTGTCGTGGATCAAGGAGCGCGTGCCGCTCCTCGCGGGCCTCGCCGCCGTCATCCTCGTGAGCTTCCTGTTCTCCGCCTGGGCGCAGCTCTACGCGAAGTCGAAGGAGCGCGCCGTCCTCGAGGCCGCGCTCGCGACGGTGACGAAGGAGGTCCTCGGCGAGGAGACGTCGGACGCGACGCGCGCGAAGGAGCTCCTCGCGTCGCAGACGGCGATCAACGACGAAGACCCGCTCCCGCACGCGGACGCCTGGGACGTGATGCTGAAGCTCTCGGAGCACATCCCGAAGGAGATCACGAGCGACATCGAGGAGCTCGATCTCCAGAAGAACCACGTCGTCGTCCACGGCGTGGTCGGCACCGTCGCCGACGCGGAGACGATCCGGACGAACCTGAAGTCGGAGCGTTGCTTCACGGAGCCCAAGATCACGCGCACCGATCAGGCGGTCGGCGCGGAGAACCGGAAGAAATACGTGCTCGAGTTCGATCTGAGGTGCCCCGAAGACCAGAAGGGCGGAGAGAAGAAGAAGCCCGGCTCGGCCGGCGCGAGCGCCTCGGCGAGCGCGGCCCCCGCGGGAGGGAAGTGAGATGGCGATCTCGATCTTCGAACGTTGGGGTCTCAATCCGCGCGAGCAGCGCATGGCGACGGCGGCGGTCTTCGTCTTCGCGGGCGTGCTCGTCTTGGCGATCCCGGTCGGCCTCTCCATGCTCGTGTCGAGCCGCACGCAGCAGAACGAGGAGCTGAAGGAGGCCCTCAACTCCGTCAACCAGGCGCGCGGCAAGATCAGGGAGCGCCAGGACCGGAAGGCCTCGATCGCGAGCCGCTACGCGAAGAAGACGCCCGCGCTCGGCGGCTTCATCGAGCAGGCCGCGGCGACGTCGAAGGTGCAGATCGGCGACTCGGTCGATCGCCCCGACGTGAACCACGGGAAACAATACGTGGAGCGCCACACGGTGGTGCACCTCAAGAACTCGGGCCTCGGCCCGGTCGTGAAGTTCCTCGAGACCCTCGAGAAGAGCGAGTATCCGATCTCGGTGACGCGCCTCAACATTCGCAAGCGGTCGGGCGATCCCGACTCGTATGGTCCGATCGAGGTCGGCGTCTCGGCGTACGATCGCAACGCGCCGGCGACCCCCGCGACGCCGGCCGCGCCGGCGAGCGCCGCGCCCCCGACGAAGTGACGAGGAAGCGATGGAGAACACCCAACAGCCGACCGCGACACCGCAAGTCTCGAGCGGTCCCTCGTTCCCCGATCGGATGAAGGTCCTCGCGCGCCGCATCGCGCCGAAGCTGGGGTACCCCGCCTTCTACCTGTTCTGTCTCCTCATCTTCATCTCGTGGACGTTCCCGTACGAGAAGCTGAAGGACCGCATCGTCACGCAGTTCAACGCGCAGCAGTCGAAGAGCAGGAACCCGCAGGAGCTCCAGATCGACGAGCTCGACTCGTCGTTCGTCACCGGCGTGAAGGCGAAGGGCGTCCGCCTCATCTCCCCCCCCGCCGAGGCGGGCAAGGCGCCGAGCGTGCTGACGATCGACGAGGCCCGCGCGCGCATCTCGCTCCTCGGTCTCCTCGTCGGCAACAAGAGCGTGAGCTTCAAGGTCGAGGCGTTCGACGGCATCATCAAGGGCGCCTTCGACGACAGCGGCAAGACGCGCGAGATCGAGATGAGCTTCGACGGCGTCGACGTCGGTCGCGTCGACCTCGTCGCCGCGAACGTCGGGTTTCCGATCGACGGCAAGCTGTTCGGCGCGATCAAGCTCACGATGCCGGAGGGGAAGGCCTCGAAGGCGAACGGCACGATCGAGCTCGAGATCCGCGACGCGAACGCGGGCAACACGAAGGAGCTGACGCTCAAGACGCCGCTCGGCCCGTTCACGCTCCCGCGCCTCAAGATCGGCAACTTCATGATCAACGGCGAGGCGAAGGACGGCGTCCTCAAGATCACGAAGATCTCCGCGAGCGGCGGCGACGTCGACGTCGCGGGCGACGGCAAGATCCAGCTCCGCGAGGTCGCGAACGACGCGCACCTCGACGTGAACCTGAAGTTCAAGATCAACGACGCGTACCGGAACAAGAACGACAAGACGAAGCTCCTCTTCGGCTCGCCCGGCTCGAAGGAGAAGCCGATGCTCGAGATGGACCCGAAGATGGGGAAGGCGAAGGGCGCCGACGGCTTCTACGTCCTCCGCGTCGGCGGCACCCTCGGCAAACCCGACGTCCGCGCCGGCACCCCCGCCAGCGGCCCCGCGAGCGAACCCAAATGATCAAGGAACACGCCTGGGCCCCAGAAGCTGCTGCGGCAACGCCCCCGCGAACGCGCCTGGGCAAGGGCGCCCCAGCAGCAGCTGCGGCAACGCCCCCGCGAGCGCCCGGGGCCCCAGAAGCGGCCGCTCCAGCGGGCGCGAAGCGCCCCGAGCGCGCAGCGCGAGGGCCGTGTCTGGGGTGGGGGTGTCGGGGGCGAAGCCCCCGACGTTGACAGACCACCATGCTCGTTGGTGTCATTCATCTTCCGCCGCTTCCCGGTAGTCCGCGGTCTGTGCTCGCCGCCGCCGACTGCGCGCGGTCTGCTGCTGGCGACGCCGCGTCTCTCGCGCAGGCGGGCTACGACGCGATCATCGTCGAGAACTTCGGCGACGCGCCGTTCTTCGCCGGCCGCGTTCCGCCGGTCACGATCGCGGCGATGACGGCGTGTGCGCTCGCGGTGCGCGCGGCGGCGCCGGACACGAAGCTCGGCATCAACGTCCTCCGCAACGACGCGGAGTCGGCGCTCGCGATCGCGGTCGCGACGGGCGCCTCGTTCATTCGCGTGAACGTCCACACCGGCGCGCGCGTCACGGATCAGGGCGTCATCGAGGGCGACGCGGCGTCGACGCTCCGGCTGCGCCGCGCGCTCGGCGCCGAGGTCGACGTCTGGGCCGACGTCGACGTGAAGCACTCCGCGCCGCTCGGCCCGCCGCGTCCCATCGCGCAGGAGGTCGAGGACACGACGAAGCGCGCGCTCGCCGCCGCCGTGCTCGTGACGGGGGAGGGGACCGGCAAGGGCGTCGACGTCGAGAAGCTCGCGGAGGTGAAGAAGGCCGCCGGCGCCGCACCCGTCTACGTCGCGAGCGGCGCGACGATCGAGACGTTGCCGCTCCTCGGAGCCCACGCAAACGGCGTCATCGTCGGCAGCGCCCTCCGCCCCGGCGGCATCCCAGGCGGCCCGATCGACATCGCCCTCGCGAAGTCCTTCGCCGACGCGTACAGGCGCGCGTTCGCGCGCTAGTTGTTGCTTCCTCAACGTCGGGAGCTTCGCCCACGGAATGGCCTGGCCCGGGGATTTGCCCGGCTGGCCGAGGTCTTCGTCTGGGACTCGTACTCCTGCAACAACAGCTCCGACTATCGGCTCGTCGCGGAGTTCAAGACGCCACGGGCCGCCGAGGCCCGCCGCGTCGCGCGCGCCCCTGACGTCAAAACCTACCCGCGAGGCCTGCGTAGCTTGGGCCGAGGACGGCGCGGACGTCGACGGGGCGGAAGGCGGCGGGGGGAGGGGGCGCCTCCTCCTTCTTCTCCTTGCCGCTGAGGACGAGGCCGACGACGCCGACGCCTGCGCCGACCGCGCCGGCGATGAACGCGACGGTGGAGATGTTGCCGAGCGTGGTCGCCGAGTCGATGTCGCCCTGCGAGCCGGCGGGGCAGCGATCGTTCGGGCAGCGATCCTTGAGGTCGCTCGTCTTCGACATGCTCATCAGACCCGTCACCGCGCCGACGCCGATGCCGACCGCGGCGAGGCCGAAGCCGCCGTACATCATGAGCTTCGGTGCGCCGAGGCCGCTCTTCGGCGGGGGCGGCGGCGGCGGGGGCGGCGCCGAGGGCTGGTCCTTGAGGTCGACGTCGACCGTCTTGGCCTCCTTCTCGGCGACGGTGACGTCGACCGTCTTCTCGAGCGTGCCCGACTTCACGGTGATCTTGTGCGCGCCCGGGTTCACCTTGCGCGGGCTCGTGGCCTCCTCCGGCGGGACCGGCTCGCCGTCGATCGTGATCGTCGCCGGCTGGCCGGCCTCGAGGTTGGCCGGCACCACCACGACGGTGGGGATGCGCTGCGCGAGCTCCGTCGCCATCGTCTCGGCCGCCTTGCGGGCGGCGGTGAAGGGCGCCGGCTCGCCGGGCTTCTTCTCCATCTTCGCGATGCGCTGGAGCGTCGCGTCGGCCTCGATCAGCTTGCCGAGCGCGACCTGCGTGCGCGCGACCTCGATCGCGGTCGACGGCACGTTCATGATGTCGTCGCCCCGCTCGTACGCCGCGAGCGCGCCGACGAGGTCGCCGCCGTCGCGCTTCTTGTCGCCCTCGTCCATGGCGTTGCGCGCCTGCTCCCTCTGCTGCGGAGTGGGCGAAACAGCCTGCGCGTGAGCGACGGAAGGGAACGTAAGGACCGCGGCCGCGAGGAACGCGGCGGCCGTCAACGACGTGGTGCGCATCTAGAAGCCTCGATCGACCTTCTTCGTACCAGTCTTTCCGGTCCCTGTCCCAGCAGGCGTCCATTTGTGACCGGAGGCGGTCGTCGGGGTCTTCGGCGGCACGACGGGGGCGGCGCTCGCGGCGCTCGGCGGTGGGGTCGGATCGGGCGCCGGGTCCGGCGTCGGATCGGGCGCGGAGGGCGGCGTCGGATCCGGAGCCGGCTCGACCGGCGCTGGCTCGGGGGGCGCCGCGATCGTGCTCGCGGGCTCGGGCGGGTCGGGGAGCGTCGTCTCCGCGGGCGGCGGCTCGTTCACGCGCGCGGCCGCCTTCGGATCCGGATCCGAACGGCGCATCACCGCGGAGCTGATGATGAGGATCACGCCGACGAGCGCCGCCGCGCCGAACACGCCGAGCGTGGCCGCGCCGATGTAGCGGCGCCGGCGCGCGGCGAGGACCGGGTCGACCTGCGACACCGGCGGGTACTCCATGTTCGCGGAGCCGAGCGTCGAGTTGCTCGTCGCGCTCGGGCTCTCGCCGAGGCCGTGCTGCGCGTAGTCCGCGGCGGGGCTCGGACGTACCGGGCCCGTCATGTCGATCTGGCGCTGGCTGCTCGGCGTCGACGGGACCTCGTGCGGGGTCACCGACGGCATGCTCGGCGTGCTCGGCAGGTTCACCGGCGGCTGGATGAGCGGGATCGTGCCCTGCGACGGCGGGCCGACCGCGATGTTCGGCGCCGACGCCGGCTGGTTCGTCCCGCCCGAGTCGCGCTTCTTCGCTTGCTCGAGCGCGGTGTCGACCGCGCGGCGGCGCGCGGCCTTGCGCTCGGCGAGGAGCTGACCCGTGTATTGTGCAACTTGCGCCGCGCCGGTGGGCTCGTTGATCGTGACGAGCGCGGCCTCGAGCGCCTGCGACAGCTCGAGCGCGGACGCGAAGCGGTTGGTCGCGTCGTGCGCGAGCGCCTTGTCGACGATCGCGCAGATCGCGGGGTGGAACTTCTCCTTGTCGAGCGGCGGCGGCGGCTGGCCGCTCGTCAGCTTGTGCAGCGTCGCGACCTCGTTCACGCCGTCGTAGGGCGGATCGCCGGTGAAGGCCTCGTAGAGCATCGCGCCGATCGCCCAGACGTCGGCGCGATGGTCGATCTTTCCGCCGACCGCCTGCTCCGGCGCCATGTAGCGGATCTTGCCCTTGAGCTGACCCGCGCTCGTCTCTTGCGAGATGCGGTCGCGCGCCTTCGCGACGCCGAAATCGATGATCGACGTCGTGCCGTTGTTGCCGACGAGGATGTTCTGGGGAGAGACGTCACGATGCACGACGCCGAGCAGCGTGCCGTCGCGGTCCTTGAGCTCGTGCGCGGCGTGGAGGCCCGCCGCCGCGTCGGCGCAGATGCGGAGCGCGACGCCGGCGGGGACCTTCTCTTTGCGCTGCTCCGCCGCGCGCAGGATCTTCGAGAGCGAGTCGCCGTCGACCCACTCCATGACGATGAAGTAGTTCCCTTGCTCTTCGCCGACGTCGAGGATGCGCGCGACGTTCGCGTGCTCGATCTTCGAAGCGATGCGCGCCTCGTCGAGGAACATCTCCTGGAAGCGCGGGTCCTGCGAGTACTGCGGCAGGATCATCTTCACGACGACCATGCGCTCGAAGCCGAGCCGTCCGCCGAAGCGCGCGAGCCACACCGAGGCCATGCCGCCATACGCGAGCGGGCACAACAGCTCGTAACGGTCGAGGCGATACCCCGGTTGGAGCGTGGAGGGATCCATGACTCCTTCGAGGTCAGTATCGCCTGATCTTTCTCGTCACGCGAGAAGATCGTGAGCAATGTTGAGAAGGTGCGATGACGGCTACCGAGACCGCAGGATGTCGTTCTTCTTCTCTTCCGACATGCTGGCGCGGCGCTCGCGGAGGCGCGCGAGGAGGGCCTCGCGATCGGCGACGCGCGTGACCGCCGTGTCTTCCTTGGGCTGCTTCGCCTCTCTCGGCGCCTCTTCTTGTTGCGCTTGTTGCGCGGAGGGGATGGGCGGGGCCGCGACGGTGGTGGTCGCATGGACGTTCATGGACGCCGAGGCAGGTGGCTCTTCCACCAGCATCGCGCGCTTGCCGGGGCGCGTCTTCGCTTCGTCCGGGATCCGAACCGGCTCCGCTTCGGCCTCGGGATCCGGCGGCTTGCTCGTGGGCCGATCGCTCTTGCGCGCGTCGACCGGCGGTGGCGGCGGCGTGCCTTGCGTGAGGATCGACGCGAGCATGGGGTCGGGCGCGATCGTCGCGTTCGGGTTCGGCGGCGCGGACGGCACGCCCGACGGGAGGCTCGAAGGCGGCGCCATCGGCGCGAACGACGGCATCGCGACGAGCGGGCTCGGCGGCAACGACGGATCCGGCGGCGGCGCCGACGTCGCCGGGAGCGGCGGCGGCTTCGCGGTCGCGGCCGACGGCGGGTTCGACGAGGGCGCGCCGTTCACCGCGGGCGCCGACGCGTCGTCGGGCTCGAGCTCCGAGCTCGAGAGCTCCACCGACGAAGGCGGCGGCGCCGAGATGGGCTCCGGCGTCGGCGGCGGCGCGACAGGCTCCACCGAGATGGGCTCCGGCGTCGGCGGCGGTGAGGGCGCCACGATCGGCTCCGGCGTCGGCGGTGGTGAGGGCGCCACGATCGGCTCCGGCGTCGGCGGCGCCGCGGGCACGGGCTGCGGGGGCATCGAGCCGGAAAGGCGCGCTTCGCGGATCGCGGCGGCGCGATCGACGAGCGCCTTCGACTTCGGATCGAGGCGCGTGAAGCGCAGCGCGAGGCCGGGCTGTCCGCGGAACGCGCTCTCCTTGTGCTGGAGCACGCGCCCCTCGCCGCGCAGCACGACCGCGCCGCTCTGGAGCGTGACCTCGAAGCGGAGGATGACGCCCTGCGGGCGCGGCTGCGCGCCGATGAGGATGACGCTCGTCTTCCCGACCGTCTCGAGCTCGCTCTCGAGGAACTCCTCCTCCGAATCGTACGGACGCACGATGCGGACGGCGACCGGCGGGCGCGCGTTTTCGGCCACGGGTTCATCCTAACATCCATGCGTGGTACGTCCGCTTTCATGACACGCATTCTGGTGGTCGGCGGCGGATCGCGCGAGCACGCCCTCGGCGCCGCGCTCGCGGGCGCGGGCCGCACGCTCCTCTTCGCGCCCGGCAACGCGGGCACTGCCACGATCGGGATGAACCACGCCGTCGCGATCGGCGACGTCGACGCGCTCGTCGCGCTCGCGAAGGAGGAAGAGGTCGACCTCGTCGTCGTCGGACCCGAGCTGCCGCTCACGCTCGGCCTCGTCGATCGGCTCGCCGCGCGAGGCATCCGCGCGTTCGGGCCCACCCAGGCCGCCGCGCGCCTCGAAGGATCGAAGGCCTTCATGAAGGACATATGCAAGCGCGCCGGTGTGCCGACCGCGGACTTCGCGGTGTTCACCGACGCGGAGGCGGCGAAGGCGCACGTCCGCGCGGCGGGGCGCCCGCTCGTCGTGAAGGCGGACGGCCTCTGCGCGGGGAAGGGCGTCGTCGTCGCGGCGAGCGTCGACGAAGCGTGCGCCGCGATCGATCGGATGATCGTGGAGCGCGCGCTCGGGGACGCGGGCGCCACCGTCGTCCTCGAAGAGCTGCTCCCGGGCGAGGAGGCGAGCTTCCACGTCGTCTGCGACGGCGCGCGCGCGGTGCCGCTCGTCGCGGCGCAGGACCACAAGCGCGTCTTCGATCGCGACGAGGGCCCGAACACCGGCGGCATGGGGGCGTACGCGCCGGCGCCGGTCGTCACCCCCGCGATCGCGGACGAGGTGATGCGCGCGATCGTGACGCCCACGCTCCGCGCGATGGCCGACGCGGGCGCGCCGTTCCGCGGCGTCCTCTTCGTCGGCTTGATGATCGACGCGGGCAAGCCGCGCGTCCTCGAGTTCAACGTGCGCTTCGGCGATCCGGAGACGACCGTGCTCGTGCCGATGCTCGACGGCGACTGGCTCGCGCTCCTCGATGGCGCGGCGCGCGGAGACCTCGCGCGCTTCGAGCCGCGCACGAAGCCAGGCGCCGCGCTCGCGGTCGTGATGGCGAGCGAGCGCTACCCGGCGACGCCGAAGACGGGCGACCGCATCGAAGGGCTCGACGACGCGCGCGCGGTGGCCGGCACCTATGTGTATCATGCAGGTACCAAGCGGGCGGACGACGCGGTCGTCACCGCCGGCGGCCGCGTCCTCACGGTCGGCGCCCACGCGACGACGCTCGCGGAGGCGCGCGCACGCGCGTACGACGCGGTCGCGAAGATCCGCTGGCGCGGCGAGCACCACCGCACCGACATCGGCCATCGCGCGCTGGGCTAGCGCGGCGGGCGGCCGATGCCGCCGAGGGTGCCGCCGTCGACGTCTTCGCGGACGGGGACGGCGAGGAAGTGGAGGGCGCGGCGCGCGTCGAAGCCCTCGTTCGCGCCGCCGTCCTCGAGCGTCTTCTTGATCCGCGGGTCGCCGAGCAGGAGTAGCGCGAAATTCGATGGTGCCAGGAAATACGTGGTCGGGTTCGCGTCGGGGCGCGACATCGCCTGCACGGTCGCGAGCGTCTGATCGAGCGAGAACGGCGGGGCGGCGTCGGCGAGACCGGCGTCGTCGGCGGGACCGGCGTCGTCGGGGCGGTACGCGACGCGGAAGCCGTGCGTGCCGTAGACGGTCTCGTCCGTGAAGTCGAGGTCGAGGAGCGCGGACGCGCTCGCGTCGTAGAGCGGTGGCGACTCGGCGACCTTCTGCGTGAGCGGCGCGCCCGCGGCGGCGTCGAGGTCGCCGAACGTCACGTCGACGTGCTCGCCGAGCGGGACGTCGCCGGCGAGCGCCTCGGAGAGGTTCACGAGCTCGACCGGCAGCGTCGTCGCCGCCGTCTGCGTCGTCGCCGCGAGAGGGAACGTCAGCACCTTCAAGCTCCCGGCGTTGGCGTCGAAGCCCTCGCCGCACTCGGAGGGCTCGACGCCGGTCTCGGTGAGCCAACCCTGGCGGCCGCAGCCGCTGACGACGAGCGCCGTCGTCTCGTCCACGCCGATCGGCTCCGAGAGCGGACCGAGCACCTCGTAGTCCTTGCCCTCCTGGATGTCCGCCTTCGCGAGGACCTCACCGCAGTCGTCCTGCGTCGGATCGTCGGGCGTCGCCGCCACCCGCGTCTGGTTGATGACGTAGACCTTCCCCGGCGCCCGCGTGATCGCGCCGATGCGGGTGACGCTCCCCATCTCGACGCCGACGACGTTCGATTGCGGGAGGACGCGCGAGTCGGGCTGCGGCGGCAGCTCTGGGTATTTCTCGAAGCAGAGACGGAACGCCGGGAAGGCCGCCGCGTGCACGATGACGACGCCGCTCGTCGGGCCGGTCGCGCCGCCGTCGCCGACGCCGATCGGTCCGCCGCTGTCGATGTCCCCCCCGTCTCCGCCGCCGGCGAAGGGCGAGCCGTCGTCGTCGCCGCCGCACGCGAGCGCGACGGCGCCGGCGGCGCCCGCGATGGAGGCGAAGAGGGCGATGCGGCGGACCTTCCTCACGGCGTCGTCGAGGCGTCCGCTTCGGCTTCGGCGCCGGCGTCGGCGAGGATCGCGGGATCGAGGACCGGCACCGCGACGATGTGGAGCGCGCGCCGCGGGTTGAAGGCCGGGTTCGCGCCGCCGCCCGCGCGCTCCTCGGAGTGCGAGGGATCGCCGAGGACGAGGAGCGCGTAGTTGGAGGCCGCGCGGTAATACGTGGTCGGGATGTCACCGGGGGCGGAGAGCTGCTGCACGTCGGCGAGGGACTGGCGTCGCGTGACCTTCTGGGCGTCGATCGTCGAGATGACGTCGAACCCCAGGCGGCCGTACGACTCCTCCTTCGTTTGATCGACCGCGAGCCGCGCCTCGCCGCCGGTCTCGAACGCCGTCGCGTTGAGAGGGAGCGACACCTGCGCCTCGGCGCCGGCGTCGATCTCGGGTCCGAACTTCACCTCGACGGAGGCGCTGACCGCTGCGGCCGCGGGCGAGAGGTTGAAGATCGCGACCGGGATCTCGGACTCGGTCGGTCCGTCGGGGGAGGCTGCGAGCGTGAGCGCCGTCGCCGCCAGGTTGCCTTCGACCGGCTTCCAGTCGCCTCCGCAGCTCGCGACCGCCGGCGTGCCCGCGGCGGGTGGGGCCGCCAGCTGATCGAGCCCTCGGATCGTGACGGCGTCCGCGCACCCCGTGATCGCGAGGACGTCGACGTTCCCGACCCCGAGCGGACGCTCGATCTTCGTCGCGAAGTAGTAGTCGCGGTACGCGATGAGGGGGTTGGAGAGCGCGTCGCCGCCGATCTCTGAGATGAGCTGTCCGCACGTCCGCGCGTCCTCGGCGCCGGACTCGACGCGGATCCGCGCCTCGTCGATCACGTAGACCATGCCCGCCGCCTCCGGGAGCGCGTCGATGCGCACCGCCCCGCCGACCTCGACGCCGACGACGTTCGCGCCCGGCATCACCTTCGAGTCGGGCTGCGGGAGCTTGTCGGGGTAGTTCTCGAAGCAGAGACGGAAGGAGGGGAACGTCGCCGAGTGCGCGACCACCACGCCCGTCGCGGCGGGGCTGCCGAACTCCGGCGCGGCCCCGCCGCCGCTGCTGCTGCTGCCGGCGCCGTTGGGGTCGCCCGAGTCATTGTCGCCGCGGCCGGACTTCCGGCTGTCGAGGGACATGCTGTCGTTCATGTCGGCGCACGCGATGCCCACGGTCGTGAAGAGCGCCACCGCAACCAAGGCCTTCGCATGTCTCATGCAGAGCCAAGATAGCAGAGCGCGGGCCAAGCCCAGCGACCCCGGAAAACGCGTGAAAAACACCGCCGAACCCGCTGCCAACCGTGCCAAACCCATGGTCACGATGTCATGGTCGGAGCGTCCGGTGCCCGACGCGGGGAAGGATGTTGCGGTAAACGGTGGGGTCGGCAATCCTTCCATCGTGCCCGAAGCCCATCCTGGGATGATGGTGACGCCCAGCGTCAAGCTGGTCCGGCCGCTCGGTGAGGGCGGCATGGGCTCGGTGTGGGTCGCCGATCACCTCGCGCTCCACACGCAGGTCGTCGTCAAGTTCATCGCGAGCACGCTGAAGGACAACAAGGACGCGACGGAGCGCTTCTCGCGCGAGGCCGCCGCTGCGGCGCAGGTGCGGAGCCCCCACGTCGTCCAGACGTTCGATCACGGCTTCACGCCGGACGGCATTCCTTACATCGTCATGGAGCTCCTCGAGGGCCGCGACCTCGGCGCGTTCCTCGAACAAGAAGGGAAGGCGTCGCCGGAGCTGGCGCTCGAGATCCTCGTCCAGCTCGGTCGTGCGCTCGATCGCGCGCACGAGCGCGGCATCGTCCACCGCGACATCAAGCCCGGGAACATCTTCCTCTGCGACAGCGGTCGCGGCGAGGTGTTCGTGAAGCTCCTCGACTTCGGCATCGCGAAGGGCGTCGACGTCCCCCACATCGACAGCGGCACGAAGACGGGCGCCATGATCGGCTCGCCCTTCTACATGAGCCCCGAGCAGATCCTCGGCGCGAAGAACATCGACAAGCGGAGCGACCTCTGGTCGGTCGGCGTCGTCGCGTACGAGACGCTCACCGGGCGGAAGCCGTTCGACGCCGAGACGATGGGCGGCCTCGCGATCCGCATCCACTCCGAGCCGCTGCCGCTGCCGAGCCAGGTGAACCCCGCGCTGGGCCCTGCGGTCGACGCGTGGTTCCAGCGCGCGTGCGCGCGGCCGGTGCCGGATCGCTACAACAGCGCGAAGGAGATGGCGGAGGCGCTCGCGGCCGCGCTCGGCGGGGAGATGCCGAAGTCGGTGGAGGTCCCGCGCTCGTCCACCGGCGCGAACCAGCCGCGCGACCCGATGCAGTACGAGCCGACGATGGCGTCCACCGACGCCGGGCTCTCGCGCAGCTCACCCCCCGCGACGACGCGCAACCGTTTGATTGCCCTCGTCGCGGTGAGCAGCGTCCTCATGATCGGCGCCTTCATCGGCGTCCGTCAGTTCGTGGTCTCCGCCGGCGCGAAGGACCCGCCGAAGGACGCGAAGCCCCTCACGTCGGAGCCCGCCCCGCCGGCGCAGCCCTCCGCGCTCGCGATCCCGTCGGTCGAGCTGACCCCGATCCCGCCGCCGAGCGCCTCGATGATGCCCGGCGTCGCCGCGGCCGCTCCCGCTCCTGCTCCCGCGCCTGTCGGCAAGCCGCATGGCCGCCCGCCGAAGAACGGTACGTCTTCTCCTTCTCCTGCGCAGAATCCTCCCTTACCTTCGCCTGCGGCGCCTGCTCCGGCGCCGGCCACGACCGGACATGACATCTTCTAGCCGCTCCAAGCGTGCCTTCTGGTTGCTGCCGTTCGTGGTGACGCTCCTCGCGTCCGCGCCGGCGAGCGCGCAGCGCACCGCGCAGGACATCACGTCGGCGCGCCAGCTCTACAACGAAGGCCTCGCGCTCCGCGAGAAGGGCGACCAGAAGGGCGCGCTCGAGAAGTTCAAGGGGGCGCACACGCTCGGCAACACGCCGCTCACCGGCATCGAGCTGTGCAAGATGCACCAAACCTTGAAGCAGCCGGTCGAGGCGAGCGAGGCGTGCCTCTCGGTCGGCCGCATCGGACCGATCCCGGAGGAGAGCCAGCGCTCGAAGGACGCGCGCGTCGAGGCGGCGAAGATCGCGGAGACGGAGCAGGCGAAGATCAGCAACATCAAGGTGAAGGTCTCCGGCGTGCCTTCCGGCTTCGATCCCACCGTCGCGATCGACGGCGTCGCGATCCCGCCCGTCGCGCTGAGCGCGCCGCGCCCGGTCAACCCGGGGCCGCACGTGATCACGGCGAAGGTGGGGAGCGGACCGGAGACGAAGACGTCACTCGAGACGAAGGAGGGGGAGACGAAGGAGATCGAGGTGACGGTGCAGCCGCCGCCTCCCGACGAGAAGCCGCCGCCGCGCGTCGCCGGCGACGGCGCGGGCCCGCAGCCGAAGCCGAAGGAAGGGGGAAGCCAGTCCGCGAAGATCGCGCTCGGCTTCGCCGGCGTCGCCGCCACGATCGGCACGGTGGCGGGGATCGTCGCGTTCACCAAGACGGACGACCTCGAGCGGGAGTGCTCGAACAAGAAATGCGGGCCCGAAACGCACAAGACGCTCGACACGGCGAGCACGTGGGGCACGGTGAGCACCATCGCGTTCATCGGCGCGGGCGTCGCGCTCGGCGCGGGGCTCGTGCTCTACCTCACGTCGCCGAAGTCGTCGGGCTCGACGTCGCGTCCCACGATCGGCTTCACCGCGCGAGGCATCGGTGGCACGTTCTAGGCTCCGCCGCGCGCTCTTCGCGTTCGCGTGCGTCACGCCGCTCCTCGCCGCGTGCAACGCGATCCTCGGCATCTCCGACTACGACAAGGCCCCCTGCAACGGCGGCGAGCCATGCACGAGGGCCGACGGTGGCCCCGACGTCGGCCCGGACGCCCCCGACGCGGGCCCCGACGTCGTCACCGTCGACGCGACCGGCACCGCCCCGGTGAGCTGGATCCAGTTCAAGATGCCGAACTACCCGCAGGTCGACGGCCCCAACGTGAACGTCGCGTCGTATTCGGACCAAGCGGGCGACGCCGGCGGCATCGTCGACGACGTCTCGGGGCTGATCTGGCGGGCCGTCGACACCGCCGAGAAGAAGCCATTCTCCTACGCGGATGCGGAGAAGCATTGCGAGGCGCTCACGACCGCGAAGTGGCGCCTCCCAACGCGCATCGAGCTGATCACGCTCCTCGACTTTTCCGGGACGAACGCCGCAGCCACCTCTGCCGCGCGCTTCAGCATGGAACCCGAGACGTACTGGACGAGCTCCGCGGTGCGCGACCTGCGGCTCACACCGCCGCCGCCGGCGCCCGTCGTGACGACGAAGAACTGGGGGGTCCGCTTCGAGCCCAACATCACGGACGTGCTGGTCCAGCCCGATACGAAGTCAGCTACCGCGAGGGTGATATGCATTCAGGATCGCTGAAGCGTACGTCGCTCGCGGCGGCGGCGTTGGGGGCTACCGTCGCGTTCGTCCTTCCCGTCTCGGCCGATGCACCGATCTCGGGGCCGGCGCAGCAGTACGACAACTTCGGGCCCAACGAGGTCACGATCCGCGACCGCAAGTCGGGGCTGCGCTGGACGCGCCCGCGGTCCAACGAGCCCTATCCGGTCCGCAAGCTCGCGGACGCGAAGACGTACTGCGCCGGACTGCAGCCCGTCGGCGAGAATCGCTTGCCGTCGCTGAAGGAGCTCTTGTCACTCGTCGACGAGGAGCCGCACGCCGAGTACGTCGATACGCGCAACCAGCCGCGCTACATCGACAGGAACGCGTTTCTCCGCACTCCAGACAAGGCGTTTTGGACCTCGTCCGAGTTCCCGGACGGCTCGGCCACGTACACCGTCGATTTCCGAACCGGTCGGGTCGACAAGACGTCGAGCATCAGCGAGGAGCTCGGCGTCTTCTGCGTCCGGTAGCGACCGGGCGGCGAACCGTGATGTGATGCTCGGCCATGGCCGAGATCGCTCCCTTCACGCCGCTTCGTTACGACCTCGAAAAGCTCGCCAAGGAGGGCGGCCTCGCGAAGGTCGTCGCGCCGCCGTACGACGTCATCGACGCGCAGCAGCGCGCCGAGCTCGCCGCGCGGCACCAGCACAACGTCGTGAAGCTGATCCTCCCCGAGGGGGAGGGCGATCGGAAGTACGCGAACGCCGCCGAGCTCTATGCGGCGTGGCGGAAGGAAGGCGTGCTCGTCCGCGACGAGGAGCCCGCGTTCTACCGCTACGACCAGACCTTCACCCCGCCCGGCGGCGGCAAGCCACGCACGCGCACCGGCTTCCTCGGCGTCGTCCGCCTCGTGCCGCTCGACAAGGGCGTCGTGCTCCCGCACGAGCGCACGCTCTCGGGGCCGAAGGAGGACCGCCTCAAGCTGTTCCGCGCGACGAAGACGAACTTCTCGCCCGGCTTCCTCCTCTATCGCGACCCCGAGAAGAAGCTCGACGCCGCGCTCGCGACCGCGAAGGAGCTCGCGACGTTCGAGACCGAGGACGGCGTGAAGCATCGCTTCTCGAAGATCGCCGACAAGGACGCGATCCGCGCCATCGTGGAGGGCGTCGCGACGTCGTCGCTCCTCATCGCCGACGGTCACCACCGCTACGAGACCGCGCTCCGCTACTCGCAGGAGAACGCCGGCAAGGGCGACCGCCCCGAGAGCGCGTACTTCATGGAGTTCTTCTGCAACGGCGACGATCCCGATCTCGTCGTGTTCCCCACCCACCGGCACGTCCACTCGCTGCCGTCGTTCGACTACGCCGCGACGCTCGAGAAGGTGAAGGCGCTCTTCGACGTCACCGAGCTCCCGCCCGGCGCGAGCGCCGACGTCCTCACCGACGCGCTCGCGAAGTCCGGCGCCGAGCGGCCCTCGCTCGTGATCGCCGCGGGCGACTCGCGCGCCGCGCTCCTCGCGCTCAAGAAGGACGCCGACCTCGCGGGGCATCCGGTGCTCGGCCCGCGCGTCGCGCCGCTCCGGAAGACGGACGTCGCGCTCTTGCACATGGGCATCCTCGAGCCCGTCCTCGGCGTCACGCCCGAGATGCAGGCGGCGAAGAGCAACATCTGGTACCCGCAAGACGCCGCCGCCGCGCTGAAGTCGCTCCGCGACGGCAAGGGCCAGACCCTCTTCCTCATGAACGGCACCCCCGTCGCGCAGGTCCGCGAGGTCGCCGAGGCCGGCGAGGTCATGCCGCAGAAGAGCACCTTCTTCTACCCGAAGGTCCTCACCGGCCTCGCGATCAACACGCTCGAGGAAGACCGAAGCGTCCCGACAGCCTGAGCGCTATGATCTCGGCCATGGGCCGTCCGAAGATCGACAAGAAGGCCGCACGCGCCTTCCTCGATTTGCCATGGCATCTGTTCGACGAGTGGCACGCCGCTTTCGCCCGCGAGCGCTACGAGAGCGATCCCGGCGCGGCGTTCCGCGTCTCCGAGGGGCTTCGGGAGCACTTCCACTCGCTCGGCCATCCCCCCAACGAGGAGAGACTCCGCGACGATCTCGAGACGCACCGTCGCGTCCGCCACCTGCTCGACCGTCTTGGCGATCACACCTCTCGGTAGGGTGCTTCGCGACCTGCGGAGCGCGTTCGAATCCGCGGGTGTCCGTTGGTACCTGTTCGGTGCTCAGGCTGCGATCGCTTACGGCGTGGCGCGCTTCAAGGACGACATCGACGTCATGGTCGATCCCGGCTCGCTTCCCCTCTCGCGTATACGGGCCGCGCTCGAAGCGCGGGGGTTCGTCGTCATGAACGCGGCCGCCAACATCTTTCGAGTGAAGCACGCGAGGCGAGGTGTGCTCGTCGACGTCGTCGTTTCGCGTCCCAGCGTCGACGAGGTCTTCTACGCGCGCCTCGTGCGGCGCAAGCTCGGTGGTGTGTTCGTTCCGGTCGCTGCTCCGGAAGACATCATCGCCCTGAAGCTCCTGGCTGCCCGTGACAAAGACACGGACGACGTGAAGGTCATGCTCCAGGTGAACCGCTCGATCCGGCTGAGCCGAACGCGCGAAGTGCTCGGGCTACTGGAGGAGTCCCTCGCGATAAGCGATCTGTCGTCGGCGTTCGAGCGGATCTTGAAGGCCGCTCGTCGCTGACGCTTCCGGTCGCGCTTGGTGGGGTTGCGCGGGGAACGGGTGTCGGAAGGCCGGCACTTCCGGTGCATGTCCCTGCTGGCTACGCTTCCGTAAGCGCGCGATTTTCCGCCCGCGCTCGCGGGCGATCCCGGATAATCGCACGGTGGTGAGCCTCACCACGCGTCTTAGGAGAGGTAGAAGAGAATGACCGAGAAGAAGGGTCCGCCGCGCGAGAAGGAAGACGATCAGGTGCAGTTCGGGGACGAGCTGCCCGTCCTTCCGATCCGCAACGCCGTGCTGTTCCCGGGCGCCGTCGCTCCGTTCGACGTGGGCCGTGAGAAGTCGGTCGCGCTCGTCGAGGACGTCGACAACTTCCCGTCGCCCGTCATCGCCATCTTCGCCCAGAAGGATCCTGCGACCGACGACCCCGGGGCGGACGATCTGCACCAAGTGGGCTGCGCCGCACGGGTGCTCAAGGCGCTCAAGCACAGCTCGGGCAACTACTCCCTCATCCTCCAGGGTCTCACCCGCATCCGCCTCGACGACGTCTCGCAGAGCGCGCCCTACCTCAAGGCGAAGGTGAAGCGCCTCGAGGAGAGCGGCGTCGACGACGACGAAGCGGAGGCGCTCTCGATGTCGCTCCGTGACATCGCGAAGCAGGTCATCCAGCTCATGCCCGAGCTCCCGCGCGAGGCGGGCTCGCTCATCGACTCGATCCAGGCGCCGGGCGCGCTCGCGGACCTCGTCGCCGCGAACCTCGACGCGCCGGTCGAAGAGAAGGCGCAGCTGCTCGAGACGGTCGACGCGAAGGACCGCATCCGCAAGGTGCTCCGCCTGCTGACGCGGCAGCTCGAGATCCTCAAGATGCGCGAGCGCATCAACTCCCAGATCAAGGAGGAGATGGGCAAGAACCAGCGCGAGTACGTGCTCCGGCAGCAGCTCAAGGCGATCAAGGAGGAGCTCGGCGAGGACGACGGCGATCAGGGCGACCTCGACGGCATCGAGGAGCGCATCGCGAAGGCGAACCTCCCGAACGAGGCCGAGCAGGTCGCGAAGAAGCAGCTGAAGCGCCTCCGCAACATGCAGGTCGGGTCGGCGGAGTACACCGTCGTCCGCACCTACCTCGACTGGATCCTCGATCTCCCCTGGCACAACTCGACGCCGGACAACCTCGAGATCGCGTCCGTGCGGAAGGTCCTCGACGACGACCACTACGGCCTCGAGAAGGTGAAGAAGCGCATCCTCGAGTACCTCGCGGTCCGGAAGCTGAAGAAGGACAAGAAGGGGCCGATCCTCTGCCTCATCGGCCCCCCCGGCGTCGGCAAGACGTCGCTCGGCCGCTCCATCGCGCGCTCGCTCGGGCGCAAGTTCCACCGCATCTCGCTCGGCGGCGTCCACGACGAAGCGGCGATCCGCGGTCACCGCCGCACGTACGTCGGCGCGCTCCCGGGCCAGATCATCCAGGGCATGAAGAAGGTCGGGACCACGAACCCGGTCTTCATGCTCGACGAGATCGACAAGATCGGCCACGACTTCCGCGGCGATCCCGCCGCCGCGCTGCTCGAGGTCCTCGACCCCGAGCAGAACAACACCTTCGCCGACCACTACCTCGAGATCCCGTTCGACCTCTCGAACGTGATGTTCGTCGCGACCGCGAACGTCGCCGACCCGATTCCCCCGCCTCTCCGGGATCGCATGGAAATCCTGGAAATCCCGGGTTACACGCGAAACGAGAAATTGGCGATCGCGCGCCAGCACCTCATCCCGAAGCAGATCGAGGAGCACGGCATCACGAAGGAGCAGCTCGAGATCGGCGACAAGGCGGTCGACGAGGTCATCGACCACTACACGCGCGAGGCCGGCGTCCGCACGCTCGAGCGTCAGGTCGCCTCGGTGATCCGCGGCGTCGCGGTGAAGATCGCCGAGGGCGACACGACCCCGCGCAAGATCGACTCCGCCGAGCAGGTGGCGGAGTTCCTCGGCGCGCCGCGCTACACGAGCGAGGTCGCGGAGCGCACGGAGGAGCCGGGCGTCGCGACGGGGCTCGCGTGGACCAGCGTCGGCGGCGAGATCCTCTTCATCGAGGCGACGAAGATGTTCGGCACCGGCAAGCTCCAGCTCACCGGCCAGCTCGGCGACGTCATGAAGGAGTCGGCGCAGGCCGCGCTCTCGTACGTCCGCACGAACGCGGAGAAGCTCGGGCTCGCGAAGGACTTCCTCGAGAAGAGCGACATCCACATCCACATCCCGGCCGGCGCGATGCCGAAGGACGGCCCCTCCGCCGGCGTGACGATGTTCACCGCCCTCGTCTCGATGCTGTCGGGCGTCCGCGTCCGCCACGACGTCGCGATGACGGGCGAGATCACGCTCCGCGGCCGCGTGCTGCCCATCGGCGGCCTCAAGGAGAAGGTGCTCGCCGCGCACCGCGCGGGCATCAAGCGCGTGCTCATCCCCGAGCGCAACAAGGCCGACCTCGACGAGGTGCCGGCCGAGATCAAGAACGACCTCGAGTTCATCCAGATCTCGAAGATGGACCAGCTCCTCGACGCCGCGCTCGAGGAGAAGCTCCAGCCCAAGCCCGAGTCCTCCGCCGCGACCGCGCCGCAGAACTGAGCATGATCAAGGTCGGATTGCTCGGTTGCGGCACCGTGGGTGGTGGTGTCGTTCAGCTCCTGCGCGCGAACGCGGCGTACATCGAGGCGCGGGTCGGGGCGCCGATCGAGATCACGCGGGTGCTCGTGCGCGATCCGTCGAAGGAGCGGGTGCCGGAGCTCGATCCGGCGAAGCTCACGACCGATCCGAGGGCCGTCCTCGACGACGCGGCGTGCGACGTCATCGTCGAGGTCATGGGCGGGGTCGAGCCCGCGCGCGCGCACATCGGCGCGGCGATCGAGGCGGGCAAGCAGGTCGTCACCGCGAACAAGATGCTCCTCGCGCTCCACGGCGGCGAGCTGCTCGAGCGCGCGCGGAAGCGCGGCGTCGACCTCGCCTTCGAGGGCGCGGTCGGCGGCGGCATCCCCGTCGTCCGCGTGCTGCGCGACTCGCTCGCGAGCGATCGCATCGCGTCGCTCGTCGGCATCATCAACGGCACCTCGAACTACGTCCTCACCCGCATGCGCCAAGGCGGCCTCTCGTTCGACGCCGCGGTGAAGGAGGCGCAAGAGAAGGGCTACGCCGAGGCCGATCCCACCCTCGACGTCGGCGGCGGCGACGCGGCGCACAAGCTCGTCGTCCTCTCGATGCTCGCGTTCGGCGCGCGCCTCGACGGGGTCCACGTGTCGACGGAGGGGATCGACACCGTCGAGGCGATCGACAGCGCCTTCGCCGAGCGCTTCGGGTTCGTCGTGAAGCAGCTCGGCATCGCGAAGCTGAAGGGCGACACCGCGGGCCAAGAAGCGCTCGAGCTCCGCGTGCACCCCGCCCTCGTCGCGAAGGACGCGCCGCTCGCGAACATCAACGGCGTCCTCAACGCGGTCGCGATCGAGGGGCGCGCGCTCGGTCCGTGCCTCCTCTCCGGGCGCGGCGCGGGCGACATGCCGACCGCGGTCTCCGTCGTCGCCGACGTCGTCGACGTCGCGACCGCGAAGAAGAGCGGCGTCTCCGGCAACATGACGCGCGCGATCCGGCTCGGCGAGCGCGCGCTCGCGCCGATGGCCGACGTCGTCACGCGCTACTACGTGCGCTTCTCCGTCTACGACCGCCCCGGCGTCCTCGCGAAGATCACCGGCGCGCTGGGAGAGCGCGGCGTCTCGATCGAGCAGCTCGTGCAGCAGGGGCGGGGGAGCGAGGACACGCCCGTCGACGTCGTCATGCTCACCCACGAGGCGAAGGAGTCCGCGCTCCAGGGCGCGCTCGACGCGATCGGCGAGAGCGACTACGTCGCCGCGAAGCCGCGCATGATCCGCGTGCACTGAGCGGGCGCCTTGGCTCGGATCGAGCTCGAGCTCTTCGTCGCCGCGCCGATCGAGCGCGTCTTCGACCTCGCGCGCGACGTCGACGCCCACGTCGCGTCGACGCCGGGGACGGAGGAGCGCGCGGTCGCGGGCAAGACGAGCGGCCTCCTCGACCTCGACGACGAGGTGACGTGGGAGGCGCGCCACTTCGGCGTGATGCAGCGCCTCACGAGCCGCATCACCGCCTTCGACCGCCCGCGCCACTTCCGCGACTCGATGGTGCGCGGCGCCTTCCGCCGCTTCGACCATGACCACTTCTTCACGACCGAGGGTGACGGCACGCGCTGCCGCGACGTCTTCGACTTCGACGCGCCGCTCGGCCCGCTCGGCCGGATCGCGGAGCGGCTCTTCCTCGAGCGCTACATGCGCCGCTTCCTCGCGACGCGCATGCGCGTGCTGAAGGAGCTCGCCGAAGCCGGTTGAGCGCGGCGCCTCACCGCTCGAGGCCGATGCCGAGCGCGCCGGCGGCCTCCTTCGGGAAGCGCGCGTCGAGCTCCTCCTTCAGCGACTTCATCGTCGCGTCGTCGATGCGCTCGGTGCGGACCTTCGAGCCGGTCTCGAACGACAGCGGGAGCGCGCACACCGGCTTCGCCGTCTTCGTGTCGACGAGCAGGACGCGGCCGTCGAACGAGCCGCGCCAGGTCCCGCGCCGCTTGAGGAGCCACGCGCGATCGACGCCCGTGAGCACCGCGAGGTAGGGCGCCTCGGTCACCGCGCGCGCGGCGGGGCCGCGGACCTCGGGGCCGCCCTTGCGATCGAGCGCGGTCCTCACGGCGCGGCTCGAGAGCTCCTCCCGCGCGCCGATCGCGACGATCGGCGCCGTGACCTTGCGGTCGATCGCGGGGCAGGTCTTCCGCGCCGGCTCCGCGACGCTCTTCTCGATCGCGACGAGGAGCGCGTCGAGCTTCGCGATCGCGTCTTCGTCCTCCTTCGCCGGCGGCGGCGCTACGGGCAGCGCCGGCACGATCGGCGCCTGCACCCGGGCGATGCGCGCCGCGAGCGCGCGCGCCGAGACGAGCGCGCCCGCGGTCAGCACGAGCGCGATCACCGGCGCCAGGCTCCTTCGCCGCCCCGGCGGCCGGCGCACACGCGCGGTCGTCGGCATCGCCGAGCCGCTCCAGTCCAGGGGATCCATACCGGTGCAGAGTGCAGGGATCATGCCTCCGCCGCCCCTCGGTATTGCCCGGAAAACACGCCCTCCCGGCTGAGCCGGATCACCCTCAACTGGTGCGGTCTTGTTCGAGAGGGCTCTGCCCTCTCGAGCTCTCCCGCCGGGGGATTCTCCGCGCGCGGGGCGCGCTCCGACGCCCCCGGACCCCCGCAGAGAGAGGGGGGCGTTTGGCTTCGAGCGTCCTCGTTCAGCCGCCGAGGAGGGTGGCGCTCGAGTTGCCGTCGTCGTCGAGGACGTCGAGGGCGGCGCGGAGCTCGGTGCGGAGCTCCTTCGCGGACGCGTGGCGCGCGCGAGGGTCGATCGCCATCGCGCGCGCGACGATGTCGTCGAGCACGGCGTCCACCGTCACGAGGGTCGAGGCGCGGCGCGGGGTCTGGGTGCACTTCTTCAGGAACAGCTCGCCGATCGAGAACGCCTCGTACGGGAGCGCGCCGGTGAGCGCCTCGAAGAGCGACACCCCGAGCGAGTAGATGTCCGTGCGCGCGTCGATCGTGTCGCCGCGCGTCTGCTCCGGGGACATGTACGCGGGCGAGCCGCACAGCATCCCCGTCACCGTGATCTCGCCTTCGCCGTCGCCCGGGTCGCGCATCTTCGCGAGGCCGAAGTCGCAGACCTTCACGAGGTCGGTCGGATCGCCGTCGTCGTCCATGTCGGGGACGAGCATGATGTTCTCGGGCTTGATGTCCCGATGCACGACGCCCATGCGGTGCGCGAACGTCAGCGCGCGGCAGACCTGGATGCCGATGCCGATCACGCGCTTCGCGGGCAGCGGGCCGCCGACCGCGAGGGTCGCGTCGAGCGACTTGCCGACGACGAGCTCCATCACGAGGTAGAGCTCGCCGCCCTCCTGCCCGAAGTCGATGATGCGCGTGACGTTGACGTGCTCGAGCTTGCTCGCGGTGAGCGCCTCCGCCTTGAAGCGGCGGATGAACTGCGACTCGCTCTGGTTCTCGGCGTGGAGGATCTTCACCGCGACCGAGCGGCGGAGGTCTTTGTGCGTCGCGCGGTAGACCGTCGCCGCCGCGCCTGCGCCGATCGGCGCGTCGATGTGGTACTTGCCCGCGAGGACGCGGCCGATCCGCTTGTCGACCTGCTTCATCGCGGACGACGACGGCGGACGGGCGGGGGCGCCCGAGGGCGGCGGCGGGACGGCGGGGACCACGTTCGTGCCGCTCGCGCGGAGCAGGCTCGACGAGGAGATCTCGAAGTCGGAGGAGGGCGGCGGCGGGATGCTGTCGACCACCTCGAGCAGCTCGTCCAGCGGCGCGTCGTCCGGGATGGGGTCCTTCGAGCCGATCTTCGCGTACGCCGTCGTCGGGGCCGGTTGCGGGACGACGATGCGCGAAGGCGCGGCGTTGACGATCGTGTCCTCGGCGAGCTCTTCGTCGTCGCCCGACGGCGGCGGCGGCACGCTGCCTGACGGCTCATCGAGCTTCTCGACGATCGTGAAGAGCTCCGCCATCTGCACCCGCGTCACCGGCCGCAGGTTGAGGGGGTACGCGCCGTCTTCGCGCGGGTTCCCGGCGGGGTCGGCGAGGAGGGCGACCTTCTCGCCTCCCGGGACGTCGACCGTGAGCAGGTGTTGGCCGCTCCCCCGAGGCGGCGCGACGAGGTGCACGACCTCCGTGCGCAGACGCAGCGCGCCGCGAAGCACGCGAGCAATTTCGCGTGTATCCCGGCTCGCTAGCTCGAGCTGTGGCAACGACACGCCCACCATTCTGCGGCATTGTCGCCAGAGAGGAAATCCCTACAAATCGATGAGCGTCGCCTCCGCGCTCCCACCGAGGAAGCGCGAGGCCGACACGTCGAACGAGCGCGGCATGTCGGTCACGAAGAGGCGCGTCCTCCCCGGGCCGCGCGCGGCGGAACGGACGAGCTCGCGTTCGCGCAGAAAGCTCGCCACTTCCGCCGCCACGACGCTCGCGCTGTCGAGGATCACGACGTGCTCGCCCATCCGGGCGCGGGCCTCGCGCTGGATGGTATCGAAGAGGATCGGGTAGTGCGTGCACCCGAGGATGACGACGTCGACGCCGGCCGCAGCCAACGGATCGAGATAGCGACGCGCGGCGAGGGAAGGGACCTCGCCTTCGGTCCATCCCTCCTCCGCGAGCGGGACGAGGAGCGGCGCGGCCTGGCCGTAGGTCTCGATGCGGGTGGAGCACGCCGCGATCGCGCGCGGGTACGCGCCCGACGCGATCGTGCCCGCGGTCGCGAGGACGCCGACCTTGAAGACCTTCGTCGCCGCCGCGGCCGCGCGCGCGCCCGGCTCGATGACGCCGAGGACCGGCAGGTCGAGCTCGACGCGGAGGCGCTCCGGCGCGACCGCGCTCACGGTGTTGCACGCGACGACGATCGCCTTCACGCCTTCGGCGACGAGGCGGCGCGCGCAGCCGAGCGCGTACTTCGTGACGGTGTCGGCGCCCTTGGTCCCGTACGGCACGCGCGCGGTGTCGCCGAGGTACACGATGTCCTCGTGCGGGAGCGCCGCCCGCAGCGCGCGCACGACGGTGAGCCCGCCGAGCCCGGAGTCGAACACGCCGAGCGGCGCGTCGGGGTTCACCCCGCGGCTCACGACGACGTCGAGAGCAGGAGCTCGAGCACCGCCATGCGCACCGCGACGCCGGCCTCGACCTGATCGAGGATGACGCTGCGCTCGCCGTCAGCGACGTAGGGATCGAGCTCGACGCCGCGGTTGATCGGGCCGGGGTGCATGACGATCGCGTCGGACTTCGCGCGCGAGAGCTTCTGCGCGTTGAGGCCGAAGGTGCGGGAGTACTCGCGCGTCGTCGACATCGGCGAAGCGCCCCGCTCCGCGCTCGCGCCGGTGAAGCGCTCCGCCTGGATGCGCAGCATCATCACGACGTCGGCGCCCTCGATCGCCTGCTCGAGGCGCGGGATGACCTTCGTCGTCGCGCCGAGCGTCTCGGCCTCCATCGGCAGCATCGTGCGGAGGCCGGTGAGCCGCACCTCGGCGCCTTTCTTGCCGAGGAGCAGCGCGTTCGAGCGCGCGACGCGCGAGTGCGTGATGTCCCCGCAGATCGCGACGACGAGCCCTTCGAGCCGCCCCTTCGCCTTGCGGATCGTGAACGCGTCGAGGAGCGCCTGGGTGGGGTGCTCGTGCGCGCCGTCGCCCGCGTTGACGATCGCGCAGTCGACGCGCGAAGCGAGGAAGCCCGGCGCGCCCGAGCTCGAGTGGCGCACGACGAGCGCGTCGGCGCGCATCGCCTCGAGGTTCTTCGCCGTGTCGAGCAGCGTCTCGCCCTTGCTCACGCTCGATCCGGAGGAGCTGACGTTGACGACGTCGGCGCCGAGCCGCTTGCCCGCCGCCTCGAACGAGGTGCGCGTGCGCGTCGACGACTCGAAGAACAGGTTGATGACGGTCCTGCCCTTCAAGAGCCCCGACTTGCGGCTCCCGCCGCGCGAGGCCTCGAACCAGGTGTCCGCCCGGTCGAGCACCGCGTCGATGTCCTCCGCCGACAGGTCTTCGATCCCGAGGAGATGCCGGTGCGTCCACATCGTGGCGGCTGATTACCACGTGCCTACTCAGTTCAGGTAGCGCTTGTCCTTTGGCGGCTTGCGGTTCTTGAGGTCGTCCTCGAGGCCGCCTTGCAGGATGCGGAGCGCGGGGGTCTTGCCGCCCGCGCGCTTCGTGGCGGGGCGGGGGCGCGGTGTCTCGTCGAGGAGCTCCGACACCGTGATCTGCTTGCCGGCGCCGCGTGCGCGGAGCGAGCCGAGACGGATCCGGAGCCACGCCGCGCGGAGCGGGGAGGGCGAGCCCGCGAGGAGCACGCCCGCGAGCGCGCCGCCGAGCGGGGCGAAGGAGCCTTCGTGGAAACCCGACGAGAGGAGCGCGACGGCGCACAGCGCGATCACGAGCCAGAAGAACGTGCGCCCCGTCATCGGGACGAAGAACATGAAGCGCGCGGTCGCGTTCTTGTTCTCGCGCGCCCACGCGACCGCGGTCGCCGCGATCGCCGCGAGCGGGCCGTAGACCATCGGCGGCTTGAACGGCTCGTACGGCAGGAACGAAGCCGCGAAGACCACGAGGTTGCCGATCACGACCGAGGCCGCGAGGAAGCGGAGCAGCCGCGCCGAGCCCCATCGCCGCTCGAGGTCGGGCGACATGAAGTAGAGGCCGATGAGCGATCCGATCGCGTGCCCGACGCCGTCCGTGCTCGTGAGCAGGCCCGCCGTGAAGAGCGTCCAGATGCGCGGGACGCCGCCGCTCGAGATCAACCGGTGCGGCTCGAACGCGAGCAGCTCGAAGAGGCGCCTGCCTTCCTCGCCGCCGGGCGTCGACTGCACGACGATCGCACCCGCGATCGCGAAGAGGCCGACGAGGACGAGGACCAGCTTCAGCCCGCGGCCAGGCCGCGGCAACCGAAGGGCGAAGTCCCCGTTGTCACTCATCTCTCTAGAACTCTAGTTTCCTGCCGCGACCCGAGCAAGGTCGACCCTGGCTCAGGGGCAGATCGCGGGGTTCGGGATCCCGGTTTCGGTCGTGACGATGCATGCGGTCTGGCCGACGACCGTGCCGCGGTCGTCGACGAGCCCGACGTCGACGGTGTACTCGGCGGGATCGGGCCCGACGTCGGCGAGGTACGGGCTCGGGCACGTGACGTCGATCGGCTCCGCCGCCACCGTGTTCCCGATGCGCGGCCGAATCCGCGCGATCGTGAACGGAACGAGGCCGCTCGTCGGCGCGCCGGCGTCGTCCCCGGCGTCCCCCGCGTCGTCCGCGACCCCCGCGTCACCGGCCTCCGCGTCTCCGGCGTCGTCTCCAGCGTCCGCGTCCTCGAGGCCGGCGTCGGGCTCTCCGGCGTCGTCCTCTCCGGCGTCGGGCTCTCCGGCGTCGGGTGGTGTCGCGGTGGGGCCGCAGACGGCGAGCCGCCCGTCCGGGAGGCGGAACGACTGCGTTGCGAGCGAGATCTGCGTGGCCGCAGGCGTCACCCCGAAGGCGCCGAGGCCGGCGGAGAGGGGATCGCAGAGCGCGAGCGTCTCGACCTCGGCCGATTGGGTCGCGGTGCACTCCGTCGTCCACGTCGGCGGCGGCTTCGTGTTGCGGAGCACGTCGACGTTCGTCCCGGCGGAGAGGATCGCGCCCGACGACTTGCTGAACGCGGCCTCGTTGTAGGCGTAGACCTCGAGGCGATAGGTCTGGTTCGAGCCGACCGGCGCGAGCTCGAGGAACGTCCCGTCGACGTAACAATCGAAGACGTTCGCGACCGCCGGCCTCGTGTAGTTGCTCCGCACGGCCGGGTCGCCCTCCCCCGAGTAGCCGTAGACGACGACCGCGTACTTGAAGAGCTGGGTGGGCCCGCGGCCGCAGCCGCGACCCGTCGTCAACGTCTCGGCACGAATCAGGATTCCGGTGGCCGGCGGGATGCCGCCCGAGGACACGTCGTCGCACGCGACCGCCCCGAAGAGCACCGTGACGAGGGCGAACGTCGCCATCGCGATCCATCGCCGCGATCGAGCCGTTAAGCGAAGCACGCTCGCTCTTTAACACACCCTTTGACACCGCGGAACGGTCGGGACCATAAGGGGGCCCATGAGCTTCTCCCGGGCAGCCCTGGATGCGATCGATGTCGCCGTACAGCCCGCGGGTGGGGGAGGCCCGCCCAGCGGAGCGCCTGAACGGCTCGACCCGATGCAGCTCGTGCTGCACGCGTCGATCCCCGTGAAGCTGGTGCTCGTCGTCCTCGTCGCGTTCTCGATCCTCTGCTGGATCGTGATCTTCGCGAAGGCGCTCCACCTCATCCGCGCCCGCGGCGACTCCGACAAGTTCATGAAGGCGTTCGACGCCGCCGGCTCGCTCGACGCGCTCGCGCAGCAAGGCCTCTCCGGCTTCCGCGGCTCGCCGTTCGCCCGCATCTTCGCGACCGGCTACGACGAGATGGTCCGCCTCACGAAGGGCGTGCGCGGCCAGCGCCTCGACGACGCGCAAGCCACGCACGTCGAGAGCATCACGCGGCGCGCGGCCGCGAGCGAGGTCACCCACCTCGAGTCGTGGATGTCGCTCCTCGGGACGATCGGATCGACGTCGCCGTTCATCGGCCTCTTCGGGACCGTCTACGGCATCATGGACGCGTTCCTCTCGATCGGTAACCAGCAGAGCGCGAACCTCCCCGTCGTCGCGCCGAAGATCGCGGAGGCGCTCATCGCGACCGCGATCGGCCTCGTCGCCGCGATCCCCGCCGTCATGGCGTACAACTACTTCGCGCGTCGCGTCGGCGAGCTCGCCGACATCATGGACGCCTTCGCCGCCGACGTGTCGGCGCGCGCCAAGCTCGGAGGGGTGTAGCGATGGGCATGGGCGGCGGCGGTGGGGGCGGCGGGCGAGGTCGCAAGCGCATCGGCGGGATGAACGACATCAACGTGACGCCGCTCATCGACGTCATGCTCGTCCTCCTCGTCATCTTCATGGTCACCGCGCCGCTCTTGCAGACCGGCGTGCAGGTCGACCTCCCGAAGGTGAAGAGCGCCCCGATGCAGACGGACGACTCGAAGCTCCTCGTCATCGTCACCGCGGACGAGCACGTCTACCTCGGCAAGGATGAGATTACGCAAGCGATCGACGATCGCCTCAAGACGAACGCGCGCCTCCAAGAAGAGAAGGAGCTCTACGTCCAAGCCGACGAGAACGTGAAGTACGGCGTCGTGTTGCGCGTGATGGCGGCCGCTCGCGCCGCCGGCGTCGAGAAGCTCGGCATGATCACCGACCCGATGGTGGTTAAGTAGAGGCAATCGTGAAGCTCCCCGGGGTCCCGTACACGCCGAAATACACGTCGGACGAGAAGGTCCTCGGCGTCGTCGTGGCCGTGTCCCTCCACCTCGCGTCGATCGGGCCCTTCGTCTACAAGGCGATCGTCCCGTCCGCGGCCGACGAGGAGGAAGAGAAGCCCCTCGTCTCGCGCCCCGTCGTGCAGGCGTCGCTCTTGAAGCTCGGCAAGCCGATCGACCCGAAGAAGCTGCCCGATCGCCTCGTGCCGCAGACGCGCACCGCGCCGAAGAAGCAGATCAACGCGTCGGCCGACGATCCGGCGAAGAAGAACCCCGACGCCGGCCCGCCGCCGACGAACGCGGAGGACTCGGACCTCACGAACCTCGTGAACAAGAGCGATCCGTTCGCGGAGGACGCCGGAATGAAGCGCCCCGAGGAGGGCCACGAGAGCGGCGTCGACGGCGGCACGGAGACTGATCCGAGCAAGGTCCGCGCCGGAGACATGTACGCGACGCAGCTCGGCCAGTTCTTCGGCCAGCACCTCACGGTTCCCACCGTGATCTCCATCGGTGAGGAGAGAAAGCTCTGCGCTGTGTTCGAGATCCAGATCAACCGGCAGATGGTGATCTGGTACGTGAAGCAGGCCCCGGCGAAGAGCTCCGGCAACGAGCTCTTCGACGACGCGGCGAGGTCGATGCTACAGAAGCTCCTCGACGATCGGGCTCCGCTTCCCCAGCCCCCCAAAGAAGTCGACGAGATGTATCGCGGTCGGCGGCTTCAAATCGTCGTTACCGGTCGCAACGGAGACGCTTCGAGATGCATGACACGCTAAAGCGCTTTGCCTTTCCTTTCGTCGCGCTCGGCGCCGGCGCCATCCTCACCCTCGCGATGCCCGCCGTCGCGCAGCAGCCCGCCGGCTCGGCCGCGCCTGCCACGAGCGCGCTGCCGCAGGCGACGAACACGGGCGACGTCACGACCGTCGTCGTCCAGGGCGGCTCGCGCTCGCTCTTCAAGATCGCGGTCACGCCGCCGCTCGGCGACAGCGCCATCGCGCAGCAGGTCGTCGACACCGCGACGCGCGACTTCACGCTCTCGAGCATGTTCCAGGTGCTCGATCCGAAGAGCTTCACCGCGAACCTCTCGCAGGAGGGCGCGTCGATCGAGCCGTCCTCGTGGCGCAACATCGGCGCCGAGGGCGTCGTGAAGGGCAACCTCTCGCCGCGCGGGAACAACCTCCACGTCGAGCTCCGCCTCTACGTCGTGTCGCGCGGCTCCGATGCCGTGCTCAAGAAGGAGTACGACGTCGCGTCCAACTCCGTGCGCTCGGCGGTGCACCAGTTCGACAACGAGGTCGTGAAGTACTTCACCGGCACGGCCGGCAGCTTCGGCGGCCGCCTCGTGTTCAGCGCCACGACCGGCCGCGGGCAGAAGGGCATCTTCTCGGTCGAGAGCGACGGGCAGGGCCTCGGCCGCCTCCAGGCCGTGTCGAACGTCGCGCTCGCGCCGGCGGCGGGCCCGGGCGGCATCTACTACGCGGGCGGCCTGCCCGACGGCACCTACTCGCTCTTCAAGGTCGGCAACCCGGCCGCGGTGCTGAAGCACGCTGGCCTCGTGTTCGGCGTCGCGTTCGGCGGCGGAAAGATGGCGCTCGTCATCTCGCAGAACGGCGCGAGCGACATCTACACCGGCGCGCCCGACGGCACCGGCCTCACCAAGGTCACGAACGGCGGCCTCAACACCCACCCCGCGTTCGGCCCCGGCGGCCAGCTCGCGTACGTGTCGAACCAGGGCGGCAACCCGCAGATCTTCATCGACGGCAAGCGCGTGAGCTTCCGCGGCACCTACAACATGGCGCCTGTATTCTGCAACGATCCCGAGGGCCAGAAGATCCTCTTCATGGGTCGCGACGGCGCGACGTGGGACATCTTCAGCGCCGACGTCGGCGGCGGGAACATGAAGCGCCTCACGCAGAACCAGGGCTCGAACACGTACCCCGCGTGCTCGCCCGACGGCCGCATGGTCGCGTTCTTCTCCACGCGCGGCGGCCTCTATCTCTCGAACCCGCTCGGCCAGAACCAGCAGAAGATCGCGAGCGTGACGGGCGAGAGCCTGCGCTGGGAAGGGAACTGAGGCGTGAGCCGCCTCGCATCCAGCAGCGGCGGCGCCGCGGCGCTGCGCGATCGCGCGATCGACTTCTACGACGACAAGGGCACCCGCACCGGCGAGCTCGCGCTCGAGAAGAAGGGCGAGGCGGTCGCGCGCTTCGGCGACGAGTGGCTCGTCCACGTCGAGAAGCAGAAGCACCTCGCGCGGGTGGGGGACGGCGCGAGCGCCACGTTCGCCGCCGGCAAGGCCGCGATCGCGACGTTCGGCGTCGGTCGCGACGACACGGTGGTGGTCGCGCGCGGCGAGGCGCTCGAGCTCTGGTCGCGCGACGACGAGATGCGCTGGTCGACGCGGGGCCCCAGCGCGGACAAAGGACGCGCGGGGACGAAGCAAGCCGCGGGGCCGTTCCACGCCGCCGTCGTCGCGCGCGATCACGTCGTCGCCCTCACCGAGGAGGGCGCGCTCGTGTTCCTCACGCGCGAGAAGGGCGAGGCGACGGGCGCGCTCCGCCTCGCGTCGACCGATCCCGCCGACTCGTGGCGGCTCGCGCACGTCGACGGCGAGATCGTCGTCCTCGCGCTCGGCGAGTGGCTCGTCTGGATCGACGCGACGACGCGCAAGACCGTGCGCCGCGTGCGCGCGAAGTCGAAGGCGCAGGCCGTCGCCGCCGACGCCGAGCACGTCGTCGTCGCGGTCGAGGACGGCCTCGTGCAGGTGTTCCGCTCGTCCTCCGGCGAGCCGCGCGCGTCGTTCACGGTCGATCCGAACGGGGTCCACGCCGTCACCCTCGCGCAGGGCGCGCTCTTCACCCTCGGGGCCGCGGGCGAGGTCCGCGCGTGCGACCGCACCACGCTCGACGTCGCGGCGAAGACCGCCGCGCCGATCGCCTCGCTCTCGATGCGCGGGAGCACCGTCGTCGCGGGCGACAAGTCCGGCAAGGTCCGCGTCTTCGAGCACACCGGCGGTGAAATCCGGGAGGTGGGGGCGTTCACGGTGGGGGAGTCGGCGCCGGGTGAGCCGGGGGCGGTGGGCTGCTGGGTCGGGAAGGGAGACGTCGTCGTCGCCGCGGGGGCGCGGGTGATGATGCGCTCGGCGCCGCCGTGGAACATGCCGCGGCCGACCGCGCTCCGCGGCGCTCCGACCGCGTTCACCGCCGACGACGCGTACGCGTTCGCGGGCAGCTCCACCGGCGCGGTCGAGGTCTACGACCTCACGCACTCGCGCCACGTGACGACCTACGCGCTCTCCTCCGACGATCGCATCACCGCGCTCGCGAAGCTGCCGGGAGCCATGCTCGTCGTCGGCACCGGCGCGCTCGACGGCCGCGTCCTCATCGTCGACGTCGCGGAGTCGAAGGTCGTCCACCGCATCTCGCCGCACGAAGAGGCCTTCGGCGTGACCTGCCTCGCGGCGGACGCGCGCGGCCGCATCGTCGCCTCCGGCGGCGACGACAACACGATCGCGCTCATCGATCCGGCGAAGGGCCGCGTCCTCGCGAAGATCCGGGTGAAGGAGACGCCGGTGAAGCTCGCGTTCGAGCCGACCGGCCGCCGCCTCGCGGGCATCTTCGCCGACGGCACCGCCGCGGTCGTCACCTTCGCGGCGAAGGCGGCGACGGTGGCGGACCTCGGCATCCGCGGCGCGACGCACGTGGCGTGGGGCGACTCGATCGTCTTCGGCTTCAAGGACGGCCACGTCGAGAGCGGCGACCGCCACGCTCCACCTTCCGAGCGACCCGCAGCGCGACAGTAGGGCTCCCGGCGCGAGCGTTGCAGCGATGACGGTCGAGGAGAGACCGTCATGATCGTTCGCCATCTCATCTTCGCCGCGCTCGCGCTCGCCGGTTGTCATCGATCGAACGAGGTGTCGACGACGACCACGACCTCCGCCGCGTACACGCCGACGCACGAAGAGGCCGCGCTCTGGCTCACGAACGCGCGCTGCGATCGCGCGGCGGAGTGCTTCGACGTCGGCACCGACTACGCCGATCGGGCCGAATGCACCGCCGTGGTCGGACGCAGCACGAGGACGACTCTCGGCGCGTGCCGCGGTGACGTGAACGCGGCCGAGCTCGAGACCTGCGTCGCGCGCATCCGCGGCGAGCCGTGCAACCACCCGCGCGACACGCTCGACCGCATCGCCGCGTGCCGCCGGCTCTGCCGGTAGCGCGGCTCCGCTCAGCGGCTCCGCGAGCTCGAGCGATCGAGGCCGCTCCGTCGCAGGAGCGGAGGCTGCGGCTCGCGCCAGAACCACACGCCGAGCGCGAGGAAGCCGATGATCGCGGCGCCGAAGGCGGCGACGACGAAGCTCGGGAGCACGAACGACACGACGACGAACGCCGCCATCATCACCGCGCCGAACGCGATCCAGCGCTCGAGGACGATCCCGGCGAAGAGGGTGATCGCGGCGACGAAGACGGCGTCGCCGCGGAGCACGGTCGCGAGCGAGGTGTCGCCGGCGACGAAGGCGAGCGCGCGATGGAGCAGCTGCGCGCCGATGACGATGAAGAACAGCGCGACGAGACGGCGGCCGTGCGCGTCGCGGAGGACCGTGCGCCGGAAGACGATCGTCGCCGCGCTCATCGCGCCGAACGCGAGGGCGGACTGCACGAGGACGTACTCGAAGCCCATCGTGCGCCCGAGGCTCGTGCGGTACGCGGCGACGCCGCCGCTCACGACGCCGAAGAGGCTGATCGCGATCGCGATCGCGCGTCGTTGGCGCCGCGATCGAGCGGGATCACGATCGGGATCGACGCGCAGCTCCGCCTCGATCTCGGCGACGAGGGCCTCCATCGACGGCCAGCGATCCGCGGCCTCGATCGAGAGCGCGCGCAGGATCGCGGCGGCGACGCGCGGCGGCACGTCGGGCTTCGGCGGCGGCGCGGGCGCGGGCCCTTTCATGATCGCCTCGTAGAGCGCGACGATCCCGTCGCCTTCGTAAGGCGGCACGCCGTAGATCGCGCGGTAGAGCGCGACGGCGAAGCTCCACTGATCGCTCTCCGCCGTCGCCTTGCCCTTGAAGTGCTCGAGGGACATGTACGCCGGCGTCCCGACGAGCGCGCCCTGGCCGGTGAGCTCGGCGGAGAGCAGGTTCGGCGACGAGCCGCTCTCCGCTCCCGGCGCCTCCACGTCGCCCGACGTCTCGGCGTCGCCGGCCGCGCGCGCGAGGCCGAAGTCGCCGACGCGGGTGCGGCCGTCGTTGCCGACGAGGACGTTCGCGGGCTTGAAGTCGCGATGGACGATCCCCATCGCGTGCGCGGCGGCGAGCCCTCGACCGGCGTCGACGAAGCGCTCGAGCACGTCGCGGACGGCGCGCGGCTCGGCGCGGAGCCACGCGTCGAGGCCGACGCCGTCGACGAGCTCCATCGCGATGTAGACGTCGTCGCCGTGGGTGCCGGCCTCGTAGACCGCGACGACGTTGGGGTGCGCGACCTTCGCCATCGCCTGCGCCTCGCGGAGGAGGCGGGCGCGGGCTTTCTCCGCCGACGCCGCGCTCCGGCGGCCGGGGCGAACGAGCTTCACCGCGACGTCGCGGTCGAGCGTCTCGTCGCGGCCGACGAGCACGACGCCCATCGCGCCCGCGCCGAGCCGCCGCCGGATGCGGAACCGCCCCACGATGTCGGGATCCTTCGCGTGACGCAGCGCGGCGCTCACGCGCGGATCTCACCGCATTTCGTGGGGTATGTCGATGTGGCCGAGCGCTCGTGAGTGGGAAATTAGAACGAATCGGCGAGTGGCTCGTCGAAGAGGGCCATGCACCGCGCGCTCCCGGTCGTGAACGCCCTCATCGCCGCTCCTTGCGACGTGCCTTGGGAGTCGATGATCGGGGACGACAAGCGGCGTCACTGCGGCGAGTGCAGGCGCGACGTCCACAACCTCTCCGCGATGACGAAGGCGGAGATGGACGCGTTCCTCGCCGCGATGGCGCCGGGACCGGACGGCCATCTCCCGTGCATCTCGCTCTTCCAGCGCGCGGACGGCACGGTGCTCACCGCGGACTGCCCCGTCGGCCTGAGCCGTCGCCGCCGCCGCGCGCTGCTCACCGCGACGCTGGGCGCCGGCATGGTCGCCCTCGCCGCCGCGAGCGCGCTCGCGACGCTCTGGCTCCGCCCCGCCCCCGCGCTCCAGGCCGACGAGGTCGAGCGTCCGCTCCCCGCCGTGCTCGAGCCGCGCGCGTTCACGCCGGCGTACCCGCTGCCCGCCGACGAGGTCGAGTCGTGCGCGTTCACGCCGCGGCCGGGGATGCAGCCGGTGCGCCCGCCCACGAACCCGGTCGTCCGCCCGGTGCATCGCCTCGCGGGCAGGCCGCCCCCGCCCGCCCATCTCCGCAAGGGCGGCACGTCGATCTAGCGGGTCGGGAGGTAGACGTCGATCACGGCGCCCCCGCGGCCGTCGGTGCGCGTGAAGCGGCTGCGCTCGCCCTCGCAGTTCATACGCGCGTCGCAGCGGACCTCGCGGCGATCGTGGAGGTCGATCGAGCGGACGCCCGCCTCGGCGAGGGTGGTGAGCTCGTTCGGCGTGCTGACGCGGTCGGCGTTGCGGTCGGTCCACACGACGACCTTCGCGAAGGCGGCGTCGTTCGCGTCGAAGACCCCGTCGTGGTTGTCGTCGAGATCGCGCAAGGCGTCGAAGCCGTTCTTTGCGAACGCGCCGCTCGCGAGGCGGGTGGCGGAGCCGAAGAGCTCGCCGCCGTCGTCGATCGCGCCGTTGCCGTCGCGATCGAGCGCGAGCCACGGCGTCGCGGCGGAGGGCCAGTCGCTGCCGTGCGACATGCCGTTGCGCGTGAGATCGAACGAGCCGCTCGCGTCGGCGCGGAAGGTCACCGGCGCGTCGTCGAACGAGAGGACGAGCGGCGTGCTGCTGCCGGTGCTCCAGTCCGGCGACGTCTCATCGGCCTCCGCCGACGGCTTCGACGACTTTGACGGCTTCGACGGCTTCGAGGGCGCCGGCCGGTTCGCGGACGTCGACTTCGCCGGCTCCGGCTCCTCGTCCACCTCGACCTCCTTCACCGTCGCGGCCTCGTCGCCGGTCACCTCGTCCGGCTCGATCTCTCCGGCGCAGGCGACGAGGGAAGCGGCGAGCACGATGACGAGGTGGCGCATGCCGACTCATCGAGCAACCGATGTGCCACCATGATTCGCCGCGAAAAGCGCCGTTATGTGCCACTTGGTGGCACGCGCATGTGCCGTTGCAGGCACGTTGTGTCAGTGTGTCAGCTCGCGATGATGCGCTCGACGGTGCGCGTGGTCATCGTGCCGAGGGCGACCTCGTCGTCGGCGAGGAGGCGCTTGTGGAGCGCGATGTTCGTGCGGATGCCGCCGACGATGAACTCGTCGAGCGCGCGGCGCATGCGCACGATCGCCTCCGCGCGCGTCGAAGCGTGGGTGATGACCTTCGCGAGGAGCGAGTCGTAGTGCTGCGGCACCGTCCAGCCGCCGTACACGCCCGAGTCGACGCGCACCCCCGCGCCGCCGGGCGGGAAGTACTCGGTGATGAGGCCCGGCCACGGCGCGAAGGTCTTCGGGTCCTCCGCGTTGATCCGGCACTCGATCGCGTGACCGCGGAAGTTCCAGAGCCGCGTGTCGGGCAGCTCGATCTTCTCGCCGGAGGCGACGCGGATCTGGAGCGCGACGAGGTCGAGGCCGGTCACCATCTCGGTGACGGGGTGCTCGACCTGCACGCGCGTGTTCATCTCGAGGAAGTAGAGCTTCCGGTCCTCGTCCATGATGAACTCGAGCGTCCCGAGCGAGCGGTAGCCCGTCTCGCGCACCGCCTTCCGGATGATCTCGCCGATCTCCCCGCGGAGCTCGGGCGTCATCGCGGGGGAGGGGGCCTCCTCGATCACCTTCTGGTGCCGCCGCTGGAGCGAGCACTCGCGCTCGCCGAGCGTCCACACCCCGCCGTGGTTGTCGGCGAGGACCTGGAACTCGATGTGCTTCGGCCGCTCGATGAACTTCTCCATGAAGACGTCGGGGTTCTTGAAGCCGGCCTCCGCCTCGCGCGTGGCCTGCGTGAAATTCGCGGCGACGTCCTCTTCCTTGCGGACGATGCGCATGCCGCGCCCACCGCCGCCGCCGGACGCCTTGAGGATGATCGGGAAGCCGATCCGGCGCGCCTCCGCGACGGCGTGGTCGGCGTCCTTGAGCACCTCGCTCCCCGGCAGGAGCGGAAGCCCGTACTTCTTCGCGTTGTTGCGGGCCGCGACCTTGTCGCCCCACGCCCGCATCGCCTCCGGCGACGGACCGATGAACGTGACCCCGCACTTGCCGCAGAGGCGCGCGAACTCGGCGTTCTCGGAGAGGAAGCCGTAGCCGGGGTGAATCGCGTCGGCGCCGGTGATCTCGGCCGCCGCCATGATGGCTGGAATATGCAAGTAACTGCGGAGCGCGGGCGAGGGGCCGATGCACACCGCCTCGTCGGCGAAGCGCACGTGGAGCGCGCGCGTGTCGGCCTCGGAGTGCACCGCGACGGTGCCGATCCCGAGCTCGCGGCAGGCGCGGATCACGCGGAGCGCGATCTCGCCGCGGTTCGCGATGAGGATCTTCTTGAACGGCGGCGCCGCGGGGCGCGGCGGCATGTTGAGCGAGGTCGGACCGGTGTGGGCGGCCACGACGTCAGGCCTTCTTGATGCGGAAGAGCTTCTGGCCGAACTCGACGGCCTTCCCGTTCTGCGCGTAGATCTCGACGATCGTGCCGGAGAGCTCCGCCTCGATCTCGTTCATCAGCTTCATCGCCTCGATGATGCAGAGCGTCTGCCCCGGGCGGACGACGGAGCCGACGTCGCAGAAGGCCGGCGCGTCCGGGCTCGGCGAGCGGTAGAACGTGCCGACGAACGGGCTCGTCACGTCGATCGAGTCGGCGGGCGTCGCCGTCTCGACGGCGGTGGCGGGGCTCGTCGGCGTCGGCGCGCTCATCGGCGCCATCGAGGACATGGGCGGCGCCATCATCATCTGCGGCACGAGCTGGCCCGTGGCGCCGCGGACGACGCGGACGCGGACCCCCTCCGCCTCGTGCTCGAACTCGCTGACGTTCTCCTCCGCGAGGACGGCGAGGAGGGCTTTGAGCTTGTCGATGTCGACTGTCATCGGTGCGGGCGACGGTAGTCGCAGGGCCGCGCGACTTGCACCCTATTTCGCCGTGCTGCGGCGCGTCGTCAGCCAACGCACCAGGCCCTCGAGCGCGAGGACGTAGCTCTCGGCGCCGAAGCCGCTCACCTTCGCCACGCACGCGGGGGCGATCTTCGAGGCGTGGCGGTAGCTCTCCCGCGCCTCCGGGTTCGAGATGTGGACCTCGACGCACGGGATCGCGGTCGCCTTGAGGGCGTCGAACAGCGCGAGCGACGTGTGCGTGTACGCGGCGGCGTTGAGGAGCAAGCCGTCGAAATGGCCCGGCGTCTCGCCGATCCAATCGCAGAGCACACCTTCGTGGTTCGACTGGCGGCAGACCGCCTCCGCCCCGAGGTCCTTCGCGCGCGCCTCGACGCGCCCGTGGATCTCCGCGAGCGTCTCGGTGCCGTAGATGCCCGGCTCGCGCGTGCCGAGGAGCTGCAGGTTCGGTCCGGAGAGGACCAGGATGCGCATCAGAGCTCGGCCATCAGCTTCGGCGCGGCCGTGCGCATGAGGTAGCGGCCCTTGCCGAAGTTGCCGCCCGGCGACATCGCGAGCGCGAGGAAATACGTGTCCCCGAGGAGGCGGATGACGGTGATGAGCTTGTCGGTGCCGACCGCGATCTCGTTCGCGGCCCCCGCCTCGAGCATCTCCGCCGCGCGCTTGATTTGCCCGATGACGACGCCGAACTCGATCCCGATCGAGTTGATGTCGAAGGGCGAATCGTCCTTCGTGTAGCTCTCGAGCGTGATGCCGCTCGAGTCCATCAAGAGCCCGGCGAGCCCGCCCTCGGTCCCTTCGACGAGATCGCGCAGAGTCTCTTTGAACATGGTGGGATGAAAGCGTACGAGCCCGCGAGGACTTCCGTCAATCTCGCTCCTTGACCGGCCGTGACCCGGCCGTTTAAGGTGCGCCGAGATGCGCGCACGAGCAGGGGATCCGCCCCGCACGATGGCCCAGAAGATCCTCGCCGGTCGGTGCGCCGACCCGATGCTTGCCGGGTCGCAAGTCAGCGTCAAGGTGGACCAGATCGTCCTGACGCGCGCGCCGCTCCGCGCGATCGCGGAGGCGCGTGAGGCGGGCCTCAAGAAGACGACGGCGGAGGTCGCGATCGTCTACGACACGCACTGCGCCGGCTCGGCCGCCTCGCGGGCGAAGATCGAGGACATCCAGGCGGCGACGCCCGAGATCCTCGGGCACGGCATCGTCATCGCGCGCCCCGGCATCGGCTACCCCGCGCCGGTGCACCTCGAGCGCTTCGCGTCGCCCGCGCGCCTCTGCGTGACCGACGACCCGCGCCTCGCCGGCGTCGGCGGCATCGGCATGCTCACGATCGTCGTGCCGCCGGGCCAGCTCGGCGCCGCGCTCGCGACCGGCAGCATCACGCTCCGTCCGCCGCGCAGCGTGCAGGTCCTCCTCTCCGGCCGCACGCGCCCGTTCATCTGCGCGCGCGACATCGCGCACGAGCTCGTTCGCCGCGGCCTCGGCGAGGCGGTCGCGCGGATCGAGGCCGCGCACGCGGCGCCCGTCGTCATCGAGTTCGCGGGCCCGTCCGCGCGCCTCCTCTCCGTCGGCGAGCGCGCCGTCCTCGCCGGCATCGCCCCGCAGCTCGGCGCCGCGGGCGCGGTCTTCGTGAGCGACGAGCGCACCGAGGTCTTCCTCCGCGATCAGCGCCGCTCGAAGGCGCATCGCGCGCTCGTGCCCGACGCGGGCGCGCCGTGCGACGAGGTCCTCAACGTCGACCTCGGCGCGGTCGACCCGCTCTTCATGGACGAGACGGGCCAGGTCCGCACCGTGCGCGACGTCGCGGGCAAGCCCGTCACGCAGGTGCTCCTCGGCGGCGACAGCGGCTGCACGCTCCGCGATCTCGCGGCCGCGGCGCTGCTCCTGAAGTCGAAGCGCGTCCCCGCGCGGGTGGAGTTCCTCGTCGCGATCCCCTCGCGGCAGATGCTCGAGGTGCTCTCGAGCACCGGCGCGCTCACCGACCTCATCGCGACCGGCGCGCGCATCATCGAGCCCGACGCGCGCGTGATGACGGGCGAGCTCTACCCGCCGGTGCCGGGCGGCTTCTCCGCGCGCACGCAGGACCTCGAGCCGGGCGCGACGATCCCGAAGCCGGTCGCGGTCGCGTCGGCGGAGGCGCTCGCGTGGGCGGTCGCGTACGGCGAGATGGGCGATCCGCGGAGCTTCAAGCGCCCGGTCCGGGTGACGATCCCGCGCGCGCTCCCGACCGACGACGTCCTCGTCGTGCGCGACAAGAAGGGCGCCGCCGGCGGCGATCCGAAGAAGCCGGCCGCGATCACGCCGCTCTCGCCGACGCCGTGGAAGGGCGGCGCGACGCTCGATCTCGTGGAGGGCCCGGCGCACCTCGCGAACGGCGCCGCGGTCCCCACGACCAAGGCGGCGAGCACGAAGCAGCTCCCGAGCGCCGACGGCGTCGCGGTCGTGTGCTCCACGCTCGACGAGGTGCGCGAGATCACGTCGCGCGCGCAAGAGCTCGCCTCGAACGTGCGCGCGGTCGTCGCGCCGTTCATCCCGTCGGGCTCGGTCGCGGTCTTCAGCGGGCTCGGCATCGCCGCGCTGAAGATCGACGCCGCCGCGGCGAAGAGCCTCAAGGGGCAGCGGTCGATCGCGCTGCCGGAGCCGAGCAAGTGGTCGGAGAAGGGGCCGACGACGGTGAGCCTCGCGGGAAGCGGGGCGCAAAAGGTGCAGCTCTCCTGGCTCGCGCTCGGCTCCGAGCGTGCCTGGGCGAGCGCCGGGACCGCACGTCCATCGGTCTCGCGCTCGCGAACGTGATCTTGTAGCTTGGGGAGACCTTGTCCAAGGGCCGACTGACTCGGAACGAGCTCTCCTGGCTGCTGACCCAGGAGGCGCAGAACGCGGCCGAGCGCCTCCGCGTCGGCGTCACGTTCCTGCGCACGCAGGCGCCGCCGCCGCCGAGCGCGGCGGAGGACCCCGCGCACGGGGTCGAGACGTCGCTCGACGCGCTCGACGACGTGATGAAGATGCTCTCGAACCTGAACCAGCGGGCGCCGGCAGGCGCCGCGGGTCAGGCGGCGCCGCAGGGACGGCGCGGGCGCATCGACCTCGCCGCGCTGTTGATGGAGGCCGCGCCCGACGCGCGCGTCTCGATCGAGCCGGGCAGCGGCACCGAGGTCTACGGCGACGAGGCCGACATCCGTCGCATGCTCCAGGTCCTCGTCGGCCACGGCCACGGTGACGGCACGCAGGTCAACATCCGTCGCGACGGCGACGAGGTGAAGGTCTCCGTCACGCTCGGCCCCGATCTCTCGCCGACCGCGGAGACGGAGCGCGCGTGGCTCTCGCGCGTCATCATCCGCTACGGCGGCCGCCACGAGCTCGAAGGCGGCAACGAGGTCCTCGTGTTCCCCGCCGAGAGCGCGAGCGACCGCAACGAGAGCGCCGCGCTCCGCAAGGAGCTCGACGAGGCGCGCAAGCAGGGCGAGGTCTACGCGCGCGAGCTCGCCGCCGTCTTCGACAAAGGCGAAGAGGTCACCGCGTTCTCGAGCATGCCGCCCGCGCCCGGCGGCTCCGCGATCGAGCGCTTCGAGGCGATGACGAAGCTCTGCTCGGGCATCGCGTCCGAGCTCCGCTCCGTCCTCGGCCCCGCCGGCCGCGAGCTCGGCTCGATGCGGCGCCACGAGATCACGGACGAGCAGCTCGACACGCTCCGCCGCCGCGTCTCGCACGCGCAGGAGATCGTCGCCACGCTCGGCGGCGTCGGCGAGCTCCGCACCGACGAGCTCGAGACGGAGATCGATCTCGGCGAGGCGGCCCGGGCCGCGGCGCGCGCGCTCGGCGGCCTCGCGGAGAAGGCCGGCGCGCGCGTCAACGTCACGGTGAAGCCCGAGGGCGGCCACGTCACGGTCCGCCGCGGCGCGCGCGCGATCGAGGTGATCCTGCGCGAGCTCGTCGCCCACGCGCTCGAGGCGTCGCCGCGCGGCGCGGTCGTCGAGGTCGCCGTCACCGCCTCCGAGAACGGCTCCGGCGTGCGGCTCGTGGTCGACGACGCGGGCTCGCCGCTCCCGGCCTCCGGGCGCCGCGGCTTCATGACGCTCGAGACGCACGCGGGCACGTATGGGCGTCCGTCGGCGCTGCCGGTCTTCCTCGCGGCGGAGCTCGCGGCGTGCCAGCGCGCGTCGCTCGAGCTCAGCGATCCGCCGGCGACGCGCGGCGACGGCTCGGGGCTCCGCGTTGCGGTAACGTTCGCAGACGGCTGAGGAACACACATGCGCGTTCTCATCATCGAAGACTCCGACTCGATCGTCCGGATGATCCAGGCGCTGATGAGCGGCCGCGGTCACGAGGTGAAGAGCGCCGGCTCGGGCGCGCGCGGCATCGAGGAGGCGCTCGCGTGGAAGCCGCACGCCATCCTCCTCGACATCAACCTCCCCGGCGCCTTCGACGGCATCCAGGTCTGCGAGAAGCTCCGCGCCGACGCGACGCTGAAGGACACCCCCGTCATCATCATCAGCGCGATGAACGACGAGGAGGTGAAGCGGAAGGCCTTCACCGTCGGCGCGACCGCCTTCTACGACAAGCCGTTCAGCCCGCTCGCCCTCCTGAAAGAGGTCGAGTCGCTGCAGAGGCGTTCCGTTCCGAGCTTCTGACGCCCGCCTTCAAGGCGACTTGGCGATCACCATCTCCGGATCGTTCGGGATGGTCGTGCGCATCAGGATGCGGGGGCCGGCGTAGCTCGGGCGCCAGAGCAGGTAGTCGAGCGTGAAGTCCGTGACCGCGACGCCGCCGGCGAAGGGGATGACGGCGCCGTTCGCGTAGCGGCCCCAGTACGAGTTGCGTGCGCGGAACGTCTTGATGACCGCGTCGTCGGTGAGCGAGTCGGCGATCGCCTCGGGGCGCGTCTCCGCCACGCCGGCGGGGAGGAGGCCGAAGTGCGGGGTCTGCACCGAGAGGTCGAACACCATGACCGCGTGGTCGTACCACTGGTCCGAGAGCACGCCGTCGGCCGGCTTCTGGTAGGTGCCTGTCGCGTCGATCGCGTCGTCGTCCGAGGTCTCGCTCATCACGACCGGGAGGTCCTGCACGAGCGAGCGCTGGATGCGGCGGAGGTAGCCGCGGACCTTGTCCTCGCTGCCGGGCGGCTTCACGTCCGAGTACGCGTACGGGCCGGTGCGCTCGCCGCGGTAGGCGTCCGAGCCCTCCGCCAGCGAGCCGATGAGGTCCTGCGCCGTGACCGGCCTGCCGTCGGTCCCGTAGCCGACCGTGATGTCCTCGAGCTTCTTGATGCGCGTCTTCGCGTGGGTCGCCGTGCCCGTCACGAACGTGCGCGTGAACGTGTCGTCGAAGGCCTTCGTCATGTCCGCGACGACGCGGGGCTCGAGGTGCCACGCCGTCGCGAGCGTCTCGGCGACGAGCTTGCGGTCCGCGCGCGCGGCGGGCGTCTGCAGCACGCCGCGCGTGAGCTCGTGCTGGACCGCCTCGAACGCTTGCTGATGCCGCTCCGCGAACGTGCCGGCGGGGAGGGTGGTGAGGAACTCCTCCTCCGTCATCCAGCCGAAGCGCGTGAGGAGGTCCGCGGCGGTGCCCCACGAGCCGGTCGCGCGGAGCGTGAAGATGGGGTGCTCGAGGGCGCCGGGCGCGCTGATCTGGTCGAGCCAGTAGAGGAAGCTGACGTACGCCTCGGAGAGGTCGACCTGCGTGCCGCCGACCGGGCGCGCCGAGAGGGCCTCGATCCACGCGTTCGTCGCGAACACCCAGCAGTTCGCGATCGACTGCTGCACCGGCGGCGGCGGCGAAACCGTCGTGATTTCGCTGGTGTCGCGCGCGGCGTCCGGGCTCGTGTCGGCGCACGCCGCCGCCCCGAGGGCGAGCATCAGGGCGGAGAGCCGGCCACGCATCGCGCGCGGCGTAGCACCTCCTCGTGGGTCGCGCTTCCCGAAATTCCGCCGGGTCAGCGTCTCGAGACCCTAGACGAGCATCGAGAGGTTCTTTTTGGCGCGCTCTTCCGCCGCAGCGATGACCGCCTTCGCTTCGTCGGCGGGGATGCGGAGCTTGGTGGCGAGATCATTGACGATTTTGATCTCGTCGGCGTGCTGGTGGCCGTCGGCGAAGGAGAGGAGGACCGCGATCTGGAGGAGGACGCGGCGATCGCCGGCGGAGAGCTCCTGCAGATCGATGTCGTCGAGCGTCCGCTTCTCCTTCGCGTATTCGCGGAGCTGCTCGCGCTCCGACTCGGTGGCGCCGTAGGCCTCGAGGAGCCCGTCGAGCATCTCGCGCTCTTTCTGCGCGAACTCACCGTCCGCCCAGGCCACCGGAACGAGCGCTCGAACGATCGCGTATTCTCCGTCGTGCATGGTCCGGAGGATCGGCGTCCTCGGGCCCGCGGTCAAGGCCCAGTCACCGCGCTGACCGTCACGATCTTGTTCCCCTTCGTGTCCGGCGCGGCGGCGGCGATCTGCTCGTCGCTCACGTGGATGCGCTTCCGGACCGGGGTCTTGTCCTTGTCCTTCTCCGGTTTGTCGCTGGAGGGCGCCGCGACGAGGATGTCGATGTCGCCGTCGCACCGCTGTTCGATTCTCGCGCGGCCGTCGGGGCCGGGGCCCGCGAGGAGCCAGACCTCCGCGCCGCGCACGTTGGAGACGACGTGCACGGTGCCGGCGCTGCCCGAGCCGCCCACGTCGCTGTTCGGCTCGGCCGGCGGCCAGGGATCGACAGTGCCCGGCTTCGGCCGCGACGGATCGAGCTGGATCGGGACCTCGATGCGCGGCTTGCCGTCCGAGCCTTTGTCCCAGACCGACTCGGCGGGGATGACGGCGCGGCGCGGCGCGTAGCCCTCCGCCGTCGCGACGAGCTCGAGGCGGGCGCCGACCGGCATCTGGTCGACGTCGACCGGGGCCTGGCCCACGCGGAGCAGCACCTCGGCCTTCGCCGGCACGTCCGTGACGACGAGCGTGAGCCGGCACGCGGGAGCGTTGGGGGCCGGCGCGCCGGAGACGGGGATCGCCGGCGTGATCGGCGCGGGCTTCTTCCCGACGAAGACGTGCGGCGCATACTTGTAGATTGCAATGGTCGCCCCGCCGAGGAGGAGGAGCAAAAAGACGAGGATCCCCATGCTCGTCTTCGGGGCGCGCGGGGCGTCGTGGATCGAGCGGCGTCGCTGCGTCGCGGCGGCGGGATCGCTCTCCTCCGCCGGGCTCGTGCGCTTGAGGGCCTCCTTCTCCTTCTTCGGCTCCGGCTCGTCCGTCCGTGAGGCGGGCGGCGTCGAGTTGCCGCGGAGGACGGCGGGCGCGCCCGCGGCGGCGGCGCCGGTCTTCGGTGCGTCCCCGAAGAGCGGGCTCGGCGGGCCGCTCTTCTTCTTCGCGTTGACGGGCGGCAGCGCGTCGTTCGCGCTGACGTCCGGCGCGGGCAGGCTCGCGTCGGCCATCGCGAGGAGCGCGTCGACGCTCTCTCCCTCGCGCTCGCGGTCGCGCGGGAGGGGGCCGCGGCCGACGTCGTCGGCGAGCTCGGCGAGCGTGCGCGCGTCGGGGGCGGACGGCGTCGGCGCGAGGCCCGCCATCGATTTGAGGTCGCGCGCGAGCTGGCGGTCCTCGGCCACGTTCGAGACCCCGAACGATCCGAGGAGCTCGTCGACCGCGTCGTTCCGGACGCGCGGCGCCGGCGACGCGTCCGCTGCGCGCGCGTGCTCTTCGAGGCCGTGGAGCGCGCTCGGCGGGCCGGGCGGCCGCTGAGGCTGCGGCGGAGGCGGCGGCGGACCCGACGCCGCGCTCTTCACGGGCGGCGGCGGTATCGACGTGGTCTTCGGCTTCGGCGCGACGGGCGTCGGCGCGAAGGGATCGTGCTTGGGGTCTTGGTCTTCAACGTCGGGGGCTTCGCCCCCGACACCCCCACCCCAGACACGGCCCTCGCGCTGCGCGCTCGGGTCGCTTCGCGACCGCTGTGGCGGCCGCGTCTGGGGCCCGTCGCTGGCTTCAACGTCGGGGCTTCGGCCCGACACGCCACCGCCGCCCCGGCCCTCGCGCTGGGCGCTCGTGTCGCTTTGCGACCGCGTCTGGGAGCCCTCGCTTGGCTCTGCCTCAACGTCGGGGCTTCGGCCCGACGCGCCACCGCCGCCCCGGCCCTCGCGCTGGGCGCTCGTGTCGCTTCGCGACCCCTCGTGCTTGGCGGGGTCCTGTTTGGGGGGGTCGTGCTTGGGGGGGTCGTGCTTGGCGGGGTCCTGCTTGGAGGGGGGGCTTGCTTTGGGGGGGTCCTGCTTCGAGGGGAGGGGGGCGGCGGAGGCGTTGCGGCCGACGCCCTGGGTGACGCGCTTCACCTCGCGCGAGAGGCGGGCGAGCGCGCGGCGGCCGGCGGCGCGGTTCACCGGGATGAGGGCGGCCTCGAGCTCCTCGACGAGGGCGGGGAGGCCGTTGCCGGGCTTGCGCTTCGCGGCCTGGCCGAGCGCGGGGGTGCTCGAGCCGCTCGCTTCGAGGAGGCGCACGAGGAGCTGGCGGACGCTCGCCTCGGCGTCGCCGGTGGTGGTCGCCTTCTTCGGGCGGACGAGCGCGACGGTGCCCTCCTCGCTGATGAACACCGTCTTCGGGTCGACGTCGCCGCTGCCCGCGTCGGTGCCGTCGGCGATCTCGAGCGCGAGGTACCCCGCGAGCTCCGCCGCGAGCGGGACGCGCTTCGCGGAGACGACCGCGAACACGTCGTCGAGCGTGATCGAGGCCTCGAGCGAGCTCACGAAGCGGCCTCTCGCGCGTCGATGCGCATCGGCAGCCCGCGCGCGGCGAGGTGGGCCTTCGCCTGGCCGATCGTGAACGTGCCGTCGTGGAAGATCGACGCCGCGAGGATGCCGCTCGCTCCTTCGAGCGCGGCCTCGGCGAGGTGGTCGAGCGTGCCCGCGCCGCCGGACGCGATCACCGGCGCCGAGGCGAGCCCGCGGATGGCCCGGAGGAGCTCGAGATCGTAGCCGGCAAGCGTTCCGTCGCGGTCCATGCTGGTGAGGAGGATCTCTCCGGCGCCGAGATCGATGACACGCTTGACCCAGTCCGTCGCCGAAAGATCCGTCTTCGTCCTACCACCCCGGACGTAGACGTCCCAACTTCGCGGCGTCTCCGCGCGCTTCACGTCGACCGCGACGACGATCGCCTGCGTTCCCCAGCGCTTGGCGCAGCGCTCGACGAGGCCCGGATCGCGCACCGCCGCCGAGTTGAGGCTCACTTTGTCGGCGCCGGCCTCGAGGAGCGCCTCCACCCCGGCCTCGTCGGTGACGCCGCCGCCGACGGTGAGGGGGGTGAACGTCGCGTCGGCGGTGCGGGCGACGACGTCGAGCATCGCGCGCCGGCCCTCGTGCGTGGCGGTGATGTCGAGGAGCGTGATCTCGTCCGCGCCCTCCTCGTCGTAGCGGCGCGCGTGCTCGGCGGGGTCCCCTTTGTCGACGAGATCGACGAACTGCACGCCTTTGACGACGCGCCCGTCTTTAACGTCGAGGCAGGGGATGATCCGCTTCGTGAGCATGAGGGGCTCACACGCGGATCGTGTAGCCCTTGCTCTCGTGGATCTCGAGGAGCTTCTCCACCGAGCCGAGGTTGTTCTCGATCGACTCCTGGACGATCTGCGTCATCGTCGCGCTCGAGCCTTTGAGCGCCTCGTAGTAGCGCTGGCGCTCGGTGGAGTGGACGATCGCCGGCGGATAGCCGTGGCGAAGGAGGATGAGGTTCATGAGGAGGCGCGCGACCTTCCCGCTGTCGGTGGCGAAGGGGAAGATGCGCAGGAGATCGTAGTGCGCGCGCGCGGCGATGCGGACGGGGCTCCGCGTGCGGCGCGTCTCGGGGTCGACCGTCCACTCGAGGATCTGCCGGACCTTGTGCGCGATCTTGTCGGGCGGGGCGTACTCGTGGAAGTAGAGGCGGTGCTGCGGGATGTCCTTCCGGTACTTCACCGTCTTGATGTCCCCCTCCTCCGGATGGAGGATGAGGTAGATCTTCTTCACGATGTCGACGTTGATCGGCAGCTTCTTCTTCGTCGCGTAGTCGCGGATGAAGTCGAGGGCCTCGCGGTGCCGGCGGATCTCCTCGGCGATCGGCTGGATGCTCGAGTCGGTCGCGAGCGCGGCCTCGGGATCGATCGCGGCGCGGAGCTCCTGGCCGGTGTAGACGGAGCCTTCGAGCGCGCTGTCATGGTAGATCCACGACATGTCGAGCCCGTCGCGGTAGCTCTTCTGGAACTCGGGCCCCGCGGCGAGGAGGCGCTCCTCCAGCTTGGCGACCCGCTCCTCGGTGGTGAGCGGCTTCGGCGGCGGCGCGACCTTGACCGCCGGAGGGGCGGACCGCTTGGGGCGAGGTGCCTCCGCCTTCTTGGCGGTTTTCGGTGAAGCTTTCGCGGCCATGCCGGGGGCGCACCGTAGTGGCCGGGTGCCGCGATCGTCAACAAATCGCGGAATACTCGCCTGAATACAAATGGTTATCTAGGTGTGGTCAAAGGTGCGCGAAAGATTTGCGGACAAGGACTGGCATCTGTTCAAATGTTCAGTTACTGGACAATGGTCCATGCTCCTCTCCCTCACGATCGACAACGTCGTCCTCATCGATCATCAGGTCCTCGAGCTCGGACCCGGGTTCAACGTGCTCACCGGCGAGACGGGGGCGGGCAAGTCGATGGTCGTCGACGCGCTCGCGCTCGTGCTCGGCGGCCGCGCGCGCCCGGAGATCGTCCGCGCCGGCGTGCGCGAAGCGGAGGTCGCCGCGCTCTTCCAGATCGAGCCCGGCTCGCGCGTGTCGGCGAAGCTCGAAGCGGCGGGGGTGCCCTTCGACGGCGAGCTCGTCGTGCGACGCGTCGTGCAAGCGGAGGGGCGGAGCCGCGCGTTCCTCAACGGCAAGGTCGCGACCGCGGCGCAGCTCGCGGAGCTCGCGCCGGACCTCTGCGATATCGCCTCGCAGCACGAGAGCGTGAGCCTCACCGATCCGGGCACGCACCTCGAGTACCTCGACGCGTACGGCCGCCTCGAGATTCTGCGGGACGGGCTGAGCGAGAAGGTCGCGGAGCTCGCCGCGATCGTGCGGGAGATCGAGCGCGTGCGCGAGGCGGAGCGCGATCGCGCCGAGCGCGAGGACTTCCTCGCCTTCCAGCTCCGCGAGATCGAGGAGCTGAGCCCCGCCGCGGGCGAAGAAGCGGACCTCGAGAGCGAGCGCGCGCGTCTTCGTCACGCCGAGAAGCTGACGAACGCGACGCAGGGCGCGGCCGATCGTCTCTACGAAGGAGAAGAGGCGGTGTGCGATCAGCTCGCGCGGGTGTCGACGGAGCTCGACGCGGCGGCGGCGATCGATCCGAGCCTCACGCCGCTCGCGCGCTCGGTCGATGCGGCGCGGAGCGAGCTCGGCGACGTCGCCCGCGCGCTCGCGCGTTACGCGGCCGGCATCGAGGCGAACCCGGAGCGGCTCGCGGAGATCGACGATCGCTGGTTCCGCCTGCAGAAGCTGCTCCGCAAGCACGGCCCCACGACCGTGGAGCTCGTCGCGCACCGCGACGACCTGAAGCGGCAGGTCGCCGAGCTCGCGGGCGCGGACAAGCTGCTCGCCGAGCTCGAGGCGAAGCGCGAGGCCTGTCTCGCCGCCGTCGCGTCGGAGGCGCGCACGCTCTCGCGCAAGCGGCGTGACGCGGCGGCGAAGCTCGCGGACGCGATCGGCCGTGAGCTCGCGGGCCTCGGCATGGGCCGCGCGCGCGTCGTCGTCGACGTGTCGCCGGTGCCGGCGCCGGGCGCGAGCGAGCTCCCTCCCGTCGACGGCGCGCGCCTCACGTCGAGCGGCATCGATCGCGTCGAGTTCCTCATCGCGCCGAACAAGGGCGAGGACCCGCGGCCGCTCCGTCGCATCGCCTCCGGCGGCGAGCTCTCGCGCGCGCTCCTCGCGCTGAAGCGGGTGCTCGCGGAGAAGGGACCGGCGGGGCTCTACGTCTTCGACGAGGTCGACGCGGGCGTGTCGGGCGCGATCGCGGAGGTCATCGGCCGCGCGATCGCGGACGTCGCGCGTCACCGCCAGGTCCTCTGCATCACCCACCTCCCGCAGATCGCGGCGCTCGCGGACGAGCAATACGTCGTCGACAAAACGGAGGCGAAGGGCCGCACGACGAGCAGCGTGCGCAAGCTGAAGGACGCCGACCGCGTCGCCGAGATCGCGCGCATGATCGGCGGCGTCCGCGTCGGCGAAGCCGCCCGCCGCGCCGCGCAAGAGCTCCTCGGCGCGCGAAAGTAGCCCGCCATGCGCCGCTGCACACCAGTGCTACGCTCTCACGATGAGCCAGCTTCCCCGCGAACGCGAGGCTGCGTTCTGGTCCGCCGCCAAGCGCGCGACGGAGTTCTTCATGGGAACCGCTGACGTTCAGCGAGCGCTCGTCAAGCTCGCCGCGACGCTCGACGAGCTCGGAATCCCCTACGCCATCGCCGACGCCATGGCCCTGAACGAGCACGGCTACGTACGGATGACCAGCGATGTGGACGTCCTCCTGACGCGCGACGGGCTCGAGAGGTTCAAGCGGGAGCGGCTCGGTCGCGGGTACGTCGAAAAGTTTCCAGGGAGCAAGGGGCTTCGCGACACGGAGAACGACGTGCTCATCGACGTGCTGATCGCGGGTGACTATCCCGGCGACGGGAAGCCGAAGCCGGTCCGCTTCCCCGACCCTTCGGTCGCGATTCGTGGTGAGCGTGTCGCGCTCCTTCCCGTCGAGAAGCTCGTCGATCTCAAGCTCGCGTCCGGTCTCTCGGCGCCCCATCGCCTCAAGGACATCGCGGACGTGCTGGAGCTCATCAAGCATGCCGGGCTCCCGCGCGATCTCGCCGACCGCGTCGATGCGTCGGTGCGTGGGAAGTACCTCGAGCTGTGGGACGCGGCGCAGGTCGTCGACCCGGAGTGATCAGCGCGGAGGACTGCGGACCGCCGCGTTCGTAGTGGGGACGTCGGCGTCGAAGATGTCGAAGCGCGCGAACGCCTCGAACGCGTCACCCGTGCCGCCGGAGCCGCGTTCGTATTCGACGGTGACGTGCACCAAGCAGGAGAAACGCACGCCCACCCGGACGCAATCCAGGACCACAAAACACCGAACCCCGCCCACCAGGCAGGGCCCGCGCCGCCAAATCCGACGCCGCCAGAGGACTCTCTCTCTGCGGGGGTCCGGGGGCGTCGGAGCGCGCCCCGCGCGCGGAGATACCCCCGGCGGAGAGAGCTCGAGAGAGGCAGAGCCTCTCTCGAACCAGAGAGATACCCCCGGCGGAGAGAGCTCGAGAGAGGCAGAGCCTCTCTCGAACCAGAGAGCCTCTCTCGAACCAGAAAGCCTCAGTCCTTCTTCGCGCCGGCGAGGACCCAGGCGGTGAGCTGCTCCTTCGCGGCGTCGTTCGGGACCGGGTTGTCGATGGGCATGCCGCCGCCGAACCAGGCGAGGGGAGACTCGTTCTCGTTGATGAGCGTCGAGGTCGCCGGGCTCGCCGGGTTGATGAGGCGCGCCGCGACGAGGCCGGCGTAGCAATCATCCTTGTTCGTGCCGCACTTGAAGCCGCCCTTGAGCTGCGTGTGGCAGCCGCCGGTGCCGGAGCAGTGGCCGGGCGTGCCCGGGCCGAGGATCTTCGAGTAGATCTCGTCCCACGTCGGCGCGTCGCTCGGCGCGGGGCCCGCGTCGGTGACGGGACCGGGGCCCGGACCCGGGCCGGGGCCCGCGTCCTCCGTGACCGGCGGCGGCGTGACCGGGCCGGCGCCGTTGCGGAGGCCGTACACGACGAGCTGGTTCGACGAGGTGCCGACGAAGACCTTGCCGTTCGCGATCGTCGGCGGGGCGAACTTCGTGCCCTGGCCGAGCTGGTCGCTCGCGACCTCGTCGGAGGAGTAGAGCTTCTTCGTCACGTCGAGCGCGTCGTACGCCTCGAGCGCCGCGAGGCCGGTGGTGGCCGCGAGGCCCGCGCTCGTGCGCTTGCCGCGGACGCCCCACACGATCGCGGTGCCGGGGTTGTTGCCGTCGGACGAGAGCGAGAGCGTGACGCCCGGGTAACCGGTGCCCGTGGTCGTGTTGACCATCGCGGTCGTGTTGAACTTCTCGCCGTCGAAGAGGTAGCCGCGGAGGCCGTCGCCGCGGCCCCACTGGTAGTAGATGCCCGTGTTCGGCCCGGTGCGGTAGTACGCGCCGCCGCCCCACGCGCCGGCGCGCGAGCCCTGCCACTTCTGGACGATCTGCGAGTCGTTGTCCGCGGTGCCGCCCATGTTGTCGCGGTTCACGAGGAAGTTCACGCCGCGCTTGTCGCCCGCGACGTAGAGCTTCGTCCCCGGGATCAGGATGCCGCCGCCGTTGCCGAGCGAGAGGTCCTGCGGGCCGACCGTGCGGTGGTCGAACGGCATGAAGCTCGTGACCTTCTCCCAGCCCGTGCCGGTGTCGTGGAGGCGAACGATGCTGTCCGCCTCGTTGCCCTCGCCGTTCCAGGGGCCCGTCGTCGAGCGGTCGTACGCGTCGGCGGCGGTGAAGTAGATGTCGCCGTTCTCGTCCGCGTTGATGCCGACGCCGCCGTTCCAGATGCCGCCCTCGCCGCCGTTCGGCGTCGTGATGTGGACGCGGTTCTGCTGGAGCGTCGTCGCGTCGTAGCCGAGGAGCCAGCCGTGGTACGGGGCGATGTCACACTGCGACGCGAAGCCGATCACGATCTCGTTGCCGACCTTGAGGAGGCCGGGGCGCTGCATCTGCTTCAGCGGGTTGAACGTGATGACGCCGCCGACCGACTCGTCGCCGTTGCCGCGCGCCTTCGCCGTGATGACCGTCGGCGAGCTCGCGCGCGGTTCGCCGGTCGCGATGTCGAGCGCGTGGAGCTTGTGGACGGGGCGGCCGTTCTCCTTGTTCCGCGTCGTGAACCACATCGTCTTCGACGCCAGGTCGATGACGGGCGTGGAGGTGATGCCGATCTCGGGACCGAGGAGGCCGCAGCCGGTGTCCGCCGCGGGGAGGGACGGACCGAAGTTCTTGTGCCAGACCGGCGGCGCCTCCGCGCGCGTGTCGTCCGCGTCGAACGCGTAGACCGAGTTGTGCTCCGTCGCGACGAAGACGAGGTTCTTGCCGTTGACGTTGCTCGCGTAGAGCGGCTGCGCATACGCCTGCCCGTCGATCGGGCGGCTGAAGATGCGGCCGAACATCGACGACCGCACGTTGGCGGTGTTGAGGATGCGCTCCTGCGCGTTGTGACCGGTGCGCGCCGTGTCGTTCTTCGACGAGAGCACGTGCACGTTGGAGGCGATCTGCTGCGCCTCGTCCTTCGCCGCCTCCTCCCCCGTATCGGTCGAGCAGGCCGCGAGGCCCGAGGCTGCGAGAGAGAACAAGCCGACCGACGCGAGAAGAGCAATGGGGCGCATGTGAGCGAAGGTGGTAGCACCCGACCGGGGGCGGGCAACCCGGACCCCACCCGCACCGCCGATCATTGACGTCTCAATTCGTATTTACATGAAATTGCATCCATAATTCCCGCGCAAACAGACGCATTTTCAGCCTGCTCCGAAGGTCTCGAGGACGAAGCTCCAGGCCGCCGCGACCCGCGGGACATGACGCAGCGCGCGATGGCCGACGAGCCAGAGCGAGCCGGAGGGGAGGTCGGCCCACGCCTCCTTCAGCGCGCGCCCCGGCTTCACCGCGACGAGCCCGTCGCGCGCGAACGGCTCCGCCGCGAGGACGATCCCGAGCCCCGCGCGCGCCGCGGCGAGCTGGCTCGCGAAGTGGCTCGTGCGGAGCACGATCGGCGCCGCGGCTCCGTGCCTCCGCAACCACGCGCCGTCCGGCAGGTGCGCGAGGTCACGGTCCCACGTGATCCACCGCGCGTCCTCGAAGCGCCGCAGCGGACCGAGCTTCCGCGCGTACGCGACGGACGCGAGCGGCGCCGCGCGCGCGGTCACGAGCTTCGTCACGACGAGGTCGCCGCCGGTCGGCCGCAGCGCGCGGATCGCGATGTCGGCCTCGCGCCGCGTGAGGTCGGCGTACCCCACCGACGCGTCGAGCTCGATCACGAGGCGCGGGTGACGCGCGTGGAGCCGCGCGAGCCTCGGCGCGACGAACGCGTCCGCGATACCCGGCGGCACCGTGATGCGGACGACGCCCTCCACCTCGGTCTCCACCTTCGCCCCCTCCGCCCCGAACTCGATCGCGGCGAGCTCCATTCGCTCCGCCGCGGCGAGGAGCTGCTCGCCGAGCGACGTCGGCGTGGTCCCGTCGCGCGTGCGATCGAAGACGGGCGCGCCGACCTCTTCCTCGAGGCGATCGAGCCGCCGGCTCACGGTCGACACGTCGACGCCCAGGCGCGCCGCGGCGCCGGCGAGGGATCCACCGCGCGTCACCGCGAGGAAGAGGCGCACCTGCTCCCAGTCTTGCATGGATGCAATGCGACCACTCGAAAACGCAAATGGCAATGCGCCCGTGCAAGACCCAAGATCCATCCATGAACACCAGCGAGCTCCACGTCGTCCTCGGCGCGGGTCAGGTCGGACCCCGCGTCGCGCAGCTCCTCCTCGCCGCCGGTCACCGCGTCCGCGTCGTCCGCCAGAGCGCGACGCCCCCGCGCGTGCGCGGCGTCGAGGCGGTCACCGCCGACGTGCGCGATCCCGACGCCGTCGCGCGCGCTACCGCCGGCGCGTCCGTCGTGTATTCGTGCGTGAACCCGCCCTACGATCGCTGGCCGGAGCTGCTCCTGCCGATGGTCCGCGGCGTCCTCGGCGGCGTCGCGCGCTCGGGCGCACGGCTCGTCGCGCTCGACAACCTCTACATGTACGGGGACACCGCGCGCATGCACGAGGGCTCGCCGCTCACGCCGCGCTCGAAGAAGGGCCGCCTCCGCGCGGAGGCGGGGACGCTCCTCCTCGACGCCGGCGCCGTCGTCGCGCGCGCGGCCGACTTCTTCGGCCCCGACACGCCGCAGTCGATCCTCGGCGAGCACTTCTTCTCGCGCGTCCTCGCCGGTCGCTCCGCGCAGCTCTTCGGCGATCCGGATCAGCCGCACTCGTACTCGTACACGCCGGACGTCGCGCGCGGCCTCGTCGCGCTCGGGGCGAAGGCCGACGCACGAGGCGTCTACATGCTGCCGGTGCAGCCGGCGGAGAGCACGCGCGCCGTCGTCGCGCGCTTCGGCCGCGACATCCCCATCTCCACGATCCCGACCTGGCTCCTCCGCGTCGCCGGCGTCGTCGCGCCGACGATGCGCGAGCTCGCGGAGATGACCTACCAGTGGGAGCAGCCGTTCGTCCTCGACGACGCGAAGATCCGGCGCGAGCACGGCCTCGAGCCGACGCCGTGGGACGAGGCGGTGGCGACGACGCTCGCGTGGGCCGAGACGCGCTGGCCCGCGAAAGCTAAAGGATCATCGCGACGTCTTCGCTCAGCCGAAGCTTCTTCGACCGCGCGGTGAGGATCTCGACGCCCGTCTTCGTGACGAGGCAGGTGTGCTCGAACTGGGCGCTGAGCGAGCCGTCCGCGGTCGTGACGGTCCAGTTGTCGACCGGATCGATGACCACCTCGTAGCGACCCAGGTTCACCATCGGCTCGATCGTGAAGATCATCCCCGCCTTGATGCGCTCGCCGGAGCCGCGCTTGCCGTAGTGCTTCACCTGCGGATCCTCGTGGAAGCGGCGGCCGATGCCGTGCCCCACGAAGTCGCGCACCACGCTGCAGCCCTGCGACTCGACGTACTCCTGGATCGCCGCGCCGATGTCGCCGAGGCGCGCGCCGTCCTTGACCTCCGCGATGCCGAGCTCGAGCGAGCGCCGCGCGACCTCCACCACCTTGCGCGCGTCGGGGCTCGGCGTGCCGATGTAGAACGTCGCCGACGTGTCGCCGTGGAAGCCGTCGTGGAACGTCGTGATGTCGACGTTGATGATGTCCCCGTTCTTGAGCTGCTGCCCGTCCGGGATGCCGTGGCAGACGACGTCGTTGATCGACGTGCACACGCTCTTCGGGAAGCCGCGGTAGTTGAGCGGGGCAGGGCGCGCGCCGCGGCGCACCGTGTCCTCGTGGACGAGCGTGTTGATGTCGTCCGTCGTCATGCCGGCGCGGAGCTTCTCGCCGATCATCACGAGCGTCTCGGCCGCCATCCGGCCCGCGACGCGCATCGCCTCGATCTCCTTCGCGCTCTTGATCTCGATCGCCACGACTACCTGCCTTACTGCTTGAACTCGCCCATGATCAGCGCGTCGCCGACCGCGGTCTTTACTTCCTTCGTGTCCGGCGCGAGGTGAAAGTGCACCGTGCGCTCGTCGCCGTGCGAGAACTCGCGGACGAACGCGATGAATGCGTAGCCGACGAGCCTGCTCTCGAAGTTCTTGAGGATGCCGTGCGACTCGCTCGTCTTGTCGATCTGGAGCGTGAAGTCGGTCGGCGGTGGGTTCTTGCCGGTGAGCTTCTCGACCGTGTGGAGCCCGAGCTGGTAGGTCGCCTCCGGCCCGTCGGTCTTCGCCGTCACCGTCGCGACGCGGACGCGGAGGACGGCGTCGCCGATCTGGGTGCGCTCGCGGAGCGCCTTGTCGAGCCGGGGCGCGTAGCCCTTGTCGAAGTCGAGCCCGACCGCGGCGGGGTCGATCGAGTCGTCGAACAGGTCCGCGTGCCGGCCCTGGTAGCTCGAGACCTGCCGGCTCGGATCGCTCGCGCCCGGGCCGTCTCCGCAGGCCGCGAGCGTGGTGGCCGTGACCACCACGAAGCTCGAGAGGAGGAGCCGACGACACGAGACCATCGGTCCTCCTCTACCAGCGGCGCCGGCTGTTGGCGAGGTTTCGAACCACTGTGTTACCGTCCGATCCATGAACGCGCGCTCGGTCCTTCGTAAGGGCTTCGGCCCCGGTTTCCTCGTTGCCGCGATGGCGGCGGCGTTCGCCTGCGGGCCGAAAGAGCCGCCCAGGCAGGCCGCCGACAACGGTCCGCCCGATCCGCTGTCCGAGGGCTCGTCGTCGTCGGGCTCCGCTTACCAGTCCGGCAAGTCGAGCAGCGGCGGGGGCGGCGGTGAGGACTTCTCCACGCCCTCCGGCCCGCCGGTGAAGAGCAAGGGAGGGGAAGCGCCGCAGGTCCCGACCCTCGCGACCTTCCAGGAGGGCGTGCAGTGGGGCATCACGCACGCGGAGCTGCAGAAGCAGTTCACGCAGACCGGCGGCGTGATCTGGAAGGACTACGACGAGAAGCTCGCGAAGGCGCGCGTCGGCCCGGAGCAGACGGCGCTCGAGGCGGAGCGCGAGTCGGTGAAGGGCGCCTTCGGCCGGAGCTACATCGAGTTCGGCGCCACGCCGACCGGCTACGACTCGACCGGCCTCAACAAGGAGTACACCTACCGCAACAAAGAGTCGCTCATGTGGCTCGAGCGGAAGGGCAAGAAGCGCTTTTACTTCTTCATCAACGACAAGCTCTGGAAGATGTACGACGAGGTTCCGTTCCAGAGCGGCCTGATGGGCGGCAGCTACCAGGAGGCGGTCGCCAAGATCAACGCGACGCTCAACGCCTCCGGCCGCTCGCTCCAGCCGAACCCGGAGAAGGGGATCGACAAGCCGACCACCGACTGGAAGGACGGGCGGAGCCACCTCCGCGCGGTCGACCGCACGAACGAGGGCATGGTCGGCGTCGCGATCGAGGACCTCTCCGTCCTCTCGAACCTCGCGGCGCTCCGTCCCAACAAGCCCTCCGACCCGAACGAGCTCGATCCGTCGATCGTCGCCGTCACGCGCGGCCGCCCCGATCCGAACGCCGCGCCCTCCGCGTCCGCCTCGGGCAAGAAGCCGGCTCCCCCCAAGAAGAAGTAGAGAAGTAGAGTCGCGTACCTACCTCGGCCGTGAGCGCGCGCGCGTCACCCGAGTGAGAGCATGACAGCTTGGGGGGAGGTCGGTATACTCGCCAGAGTCCGGCTTCTTTTGGTCTGGATGCGCGGGAGAACGAGTGGCTCGGTATCGTCTGCGGTTTCTGCTTCAGGAGTTCGACCTCCCAAGGGGGGCGACCATCCTCGGGCGAAGCTCCGACTGTCACGTGACGATCGAGGACCCCCTCGTCTCGCGTCATCACGCGCGCATCGTGCTCGACGGCGATCGCGCCGTCCTCTACGACTTGAACAGTCGTAACGGCGTGAAATTGAACGGCGCTCCGATCAAGGAGCCGACCGAGCTCAAAGACAACGACCGCCTCCGCATCGGCACCCAGGAGCTCGTGTTCTGCCGCGTCGAGCAGGCGCCCAACGCCACCGCGAAGACGACCGGCTTCCTCCGCCACTGCGCGCGCTGCCGCATGCCTTACCCACAAGAGGCGGGGGCGTGCCCGAACTGCGGCGCGACCGAGGCGCTCGACGAGGAGACGCTGAGCGGCCAGTTCGGCGCCGCCGCGCAGGCGATCTGGAGCGTCCAGCTGTTCCTCGAGGTGCTCGAGCGCGCGCTCTCGCTCCAGCGCTTCGACGACGTGAACCGCATCCTCCGCCGCGCCACCGTGCAGGTCGAGGAGCGCATCATGCGGGGCGATCCGGTCGACGGCGGCCAGCTCGCGAAGCTCGCCGACGGCGCCGCGCGCGCGAGCATGGCGCTCTCGGACTCCACGTGGGGCCAATGGGTCGCGCAGGTCTATCGCCGCGTCCCGCTCGTCGTCCCCGAGCCCATCGTCGAGCGCCTCGCCGAGCTCGTCGCCCGCTTCCCCTCCGACATGGCTGCCCCCGTCGAAGCGCTCGCGCTCCACTCGCGCACCCTGCAACCGCAGCCCGACGAGGTCGCCGCCCTCGCCGCCCTCGAACGCGTTCGCTCCAGCGTCCCCCCCACATATATCGGCCGCTCCTGAGTCGCTCGCTGTCGGTCTCCGACGCCCCCGAAGCGGCCGCGCAAGCCCGCATTGCGAAGCGAGCACGCGGCAGAAAAACGTTCTGACGTTTTTCTGCATCGTGCGAGCGGGGTGCAGGGGCGCAGCCCCTGCGTTGAAGAAGCTTCCTTGCATGTATGCGAGGATTGCCGCTATTTCCTAGGGCTCCGCGCCGTAGACCACGATGCGCTATCGGCTCCGCTACCTACAGCATGACCTGGAGCTGAACGAGGGCACGTTCGCGGTGGGCCGGAATGCGAGCTGTCAGCTCTCGCTCGACGATCCGCTCGTCTCACGGCGGCACGCCATCTTCGAGGTCGGTCCGAGCGGCGTGACGGTGGAGGACCTCGGGAGCCGCAACGGCGTGATCGTCAACGGTCACCGCATCGACGCGCGGGTCCAGATCCAGATCGGCGACCGCATCCTCATCGGCTCGCAGGAGCTGACCCTCCTCGCGGGCCGCGACGGCATGGGCGGCGGCTCGCAGGGGGTAGGCAAGATGACCCTCCCGAAGATGCGCGTGAACACGCCGTCGTCGGGGATGCCGCAGCTCAACGTCCCGATCGAGACCGACCCGGAGCCGAGCATGGTCCGCCGCGCGGACCAGTTCAAGCTGCTCTCCGGCGTCGCGGAGAAGGCCCTCGCGATGGGCAAGGCGGGCGAGGCCGAGCGCCTCCTCGCCTCCGCGCTCGCGGACGTCATTGAGTCGACGCGCGCCGGCCGCCCGCTCCCGCCCACGCTCGTCGACCAGGCCGCGAAGTTCAGCGCGAAGCTCGCGACCGCGACGGGCAAAGGCGGCTGGGCGGACTACGTCGTGGAGCTCTATCAGGCGCAGAAGCGGCCGCCCCCCGCGCACGTCATCGACGAGCTGTACAACGCGATGCGCAAGGTCACCGCGGTGGACCTCAATCGCCTCCGCGCGTACGTCGCGATGCTGCGCCAGAACCTGCCCCGCTATAACCCGGCGGAGCGCTTCCTCTTCCAGCGTCTCGAGGGCCTCGAGCGCCTTGCGGCGCTGCGCTAGCGGGCGGCTTCGACGTCGCGGGCGGCGTCTGCCACGCGAGGTTCATGCGCGCCGCGCTCTCGATGACCGCGCGCAGCTCGTCGTCCTCGACGTTCGCGATCGTCTTGGCGAGGTCGGTCGGCAGCGGCACGGGCGGCGGCACCTTCCGGTAGACCCTCGTCTCCTTCATCCCCTCCACCACGTCGAGGGGCCCGACGCGGAAGCGGAGCGACTTGATGTCGAGGCCCAGGTCCTGCACGAGCTTCGAGACGATCTGCGGCGCGAGCATCGCGAGCTCGTTCGCCCACACGCTGGTCGCGACCTTCACGACGAGGACCCCGCGCACGAGCTCCATCGGCCGCGCGCGGTCGGCGATGCGCGGCCCGACGGCGGCCCGCCACCGCGCGAGCGGGATCGGCAGCTGCCGCTTCGCGAACCGGTTCTCGCCGGCGCGATCGAGCACCTCTTCGAGGGACTCGGGCGCACTGAGTCGACGCCTTGCCCACCGCTTTCCTCTGCCCATGCGCGCGCGTCGATCTTACCATCGGAGGTCACGCACCGATGCAGGGTGGTCGAGGGAAGACGCCGCGTTCGATTCCGCCGCCCGCGAAGACGGAGCGCATGCTCGGCGCGCCCGCGCTCCCGACCGAGCCGCAGGTCCGTCCCCCTCCCAACACGAAGCCCGGCGCCTTCATCGGCGACAAGTACCGCATCGAGCGCGAGATCGGCCGCGGCGGCTTCGGCGTCGTGGTGCGCGCGATGCACCTCACCCTCGATCAACGCGTCGCGATCAAGGTCCTCACCGAGTCGGAGGGCTCGACGGAGCAGGAGTGGCAAGAGGACGCCGCGCGTTTCCGCCGCGAGGCGAAGGCGACGGCGGCCCTCCGCAGCGAGCACGTGGTCCGCGTCCTCGACGTCGACGTGCTCGAGCACGGCTACCCCTACATCGTGATGGAGTACCTGGAGGGCAAGACCCTCCACGAGCAGATCTACGGCTCGAGCGGCGGCATGCCGGTCGCGGACGCGGTCGACATCGTGGTCCAGGTCCTCGCCGCGGTGGCGGACGCGCACGCGGTCGGCATCGTGCATCGCGACCTCAAGCCCGCGAACGTGTTCCTCACCCACGGCGCGGGCGGCATCCCGATCGTGAAGGTCCTCGACTTCGGCGTCTCGAAGATGCTGAACGCGCAGTCGCAGCGCCTCACGCGCACGGGCTCGGTCGTCGGCACCGTCGCGTACATGGCGCCGGAGCAGATGCTCGACGCGCGCACGGTCGACGGTCGCGGCGACCTCTGGTCGGTCGGCCTCATCCTCTACGAGGCCCTCGCGCGCGCGCACCCCTTCGGCCCGGCGACGACGGGCCCGAAGGTCATCAACGCGATCCTGAAGGACCCGCTCGTCCCGATCGCCACGATCCGCGCCGACGTCCCCGCCGGCCTCGACCAGGTGGTCTCCAAGCTCCTCGAGAAGAAGGCCGACCAGCGCTACCAGACCGCGATCGAGGCCGCCGCCGCGCTCGCGCCTTTCGCGTCGCCGCGCGTGCGCCCGGTCCTCGACGAGATCCACCGCTCCCCGCCGCCGAGCGGCGCCGCGCTCAGCGTCCCGGCGCTGACCGACAGCCGCGCGCTCCCCCCCTCTTCGCGCAGCCTGAAGGCCGCGAAGAAGCCACGCTCGAGCGTCGCCCGCTTCTTCATCGTCTTCATCACCGCGACGATCACCCTCGGCCTCATCGTCTTCGGCGCGTTCTGGTTGAAGCCCCGATATTGGCCGAAGCGCTGAGGCTTTCTTCATTTGGTCCGCACGACCGTCATCTCGTACGCGAGGTGATCGCATGGAGCGCTGCGACCGCCTCCTCACCGGCGAGGCCTCGCGCGCTCTCCGCGCCCGACCAACCATCACGCACGCACACTCCGGCATCTTCCCTCCGTGCTATGGAAATGAGCATGTCGAACAGGGGCCAAAAGATGCTCGCGCCGGGCCCGTTCCGAGCCGAGCACCTTCGCTCCGGCGATCCGTACGAGCTCTCCAACGGTCACGCCATCTTCACGCCGCCGACGGGGGCGCGCGGCGGGAGGGCGAACCTCGTCGGCGGTGAGGTTCTCGACACCGATCCCAAGGTCGACTCCGCGGGGATCGACGTCGGCATCTCGCGCGCTCCGGGCGAGCTTCGCGCGCCCGACCTGTCCGTCGGAAACGTCCCCGACGAGCCGGGCTGGTCGTCGACCGCTCCGCCGCTCGCGGTCGAGTACGCCGACGTCGGGCAGGACGAGGTGGGCCTTCAGGAGAAGATCGCCGAGCTCCTCGCCGCCGGCACGCGCTACATCTGGGTCGTCCGCCTGACCGGCAAGCGCAAGGTCGAGGTGTACGAACGAAACAAGCGCGTCCGCGTCGTGACGTCCGGAGACCTGCTCGCGCCGGGCATCCTCGCGAACCCGGTCCCCCTCGCCGCGCTATACGACCGCGACGCCGCGCACGAAGCCACGCTACGAAACCTCCTCAACCGAAAGGGATTCCGCGACCTCGACGACGTCCACGACCGCGGCCGCGAGGAGGGCCGCGAAGAGGGCCGCGAGGAGGGCCGCGAGGAGGGCCGCGAAGAAGGCCGCGAGGAGGGTCGCGAAGAAGGCCGCGAAGAAGGCCGGTTGCTCGCGCTTCGCGCCAGCTTGCGCGCCGTCCTCACCGCGCGCGGCCTCCACGCGACCAAGTCCCAGCTCACCCGAATCGACGAGGAGGACGATCCCGCATCGCTCTCCCGCTGGCTCATCACCGCCGCAACCGCCAACAGCGTCAGCAACATCTTCACAACAAAGAAGTAAGCCCCGCGCCCCGCTCCCGCGCCGGCGTCGCGCGCATGCCCCCGCGCGAGCTCGTCCCCGCCGTGCCCGCCCGCGGCCCCCATGCGCTCGCGCGCATGCCCCCGCGCGAGCTTGTTCC